>JADKJT010000014.1 GCA_016720905.1 Gemmatimonadaceae bacterium
ACAAGACGAGCGACACCACCAAACCGCGCTCGTCAACGCCAATCGTGCAGCACCGCCCCATAAGCCCATCCGGACCCTGCAGCTCGGCAAGCGAACGAAGCCGAGTCGCGAGGAGGGGGTGAACGCGCATCCAGGCGACGAGTGGCCCGTCATCGCCGCCTTCGAGAAGGTGCACTCGAATTGACACCTCCGGACCGGCTTTGCGTCGAGCCTTGTCGGTCGGGCCAATGAGCATGTCCTCGACGATGCCGGTGAGCAGGGTGACCTGCGACGGCGTGACCTTCCGCTTGGGCATGACTACAACAGTGGCTGCGGCATGATGGAAGCATGTCGCCAGGGTCTGACAGTGAGCCGACCGGCGCGTCGGTGGGCGTTGGCCTCACTTGGCCGCCGAGCATCCCTCGCTGGTTCGTATTGGTAGCCGAGTCCCGGTGTGGTGGGCCGCTCGGGACGATTCGTCGTCCAAGTGAGGCCAACACCCACCGACGCTACAGAGCTCCAGCGTTGAGTGTTGCTGGATCGAGGGCTGGGCGCGGAACACTCTTGGCAGCCGAATCGTCCCGAGCGATCGTCCGCGACGATACTCAGCCGCCCACACCGAACCAGCGAGGGATGCTCGGCGGCCAAGAGTGTTCCGCGCCCAGCCCGGCGACCGCCGCGAAGGCGAAGCGGGCAACGATGTCGAGATGACGCACGAGATCAACGCGCTTCATCGCCCGGCCTGCTCTCCCTATGCCGAAAGGTTCAGCGGCTCCCGGATCACATCGGCGCCGACAGCATCCGCTTGCGCGAGCGCTCGGTTGCTTTCGATGATCAGCTCGACGGCCTCGCGCAGATTGCTGCGCGCTTCGTCGAGCGTTTCGCCCTGCGTGTTCGCACCGGGTAGTTCCTCGACGTAGGCAACGTAGCCAAGCGGTACACGACGAAAGACTGCGGTCAGTTCCAGATGCATGAACATCCTCATAGACTGTCGATGCCTCAGTATACACTGGAAGTGGGTGGACCGCCTGCGCTCAACTCCCAACATCGCGAGTGCGCGATCCAGTCGCCACTACCAAATCATTGCAAGGGATTCAAAGCGAGGTAAGGCGCCGCCAATGCTCCCAAATCAGCACCATCGCCAGCGTATCCAGCTTGCAGTACTCCAGCAGCAACTGCCGCCACGCCGCCTGCACCGCCGCATCGTGTCGCTCCGTCCCGAACATCAGGACCGCCAGCACCCACGCTACTTCGGCAGCCCGCCCACCACCCGCTTCACCATCGCCCCACGCGGCAAGCTCGTCGTCGCGTCCATGCCGTTGATGATGTACACCTGCTCCACCGCAATGCTGCTGGGATACCGCTGCGTGAACACCAACCCCGTCATCGCCTCAGGCAGCGCCACCAGTTGCACCTTGGCCGGCTGCACGTTCAACAGCGCTGGGTCACTCAGCGCCTTGAACGATCGGATGGACGCGTCCATGAGCGGGCCGTGTTGCCCGGCCGACGCGGTCGTGGACAACCCCACAATCAGATACGTCACACCCTGGTACTGCATGGACGCCGCCAGTCCACTCAACGCGCCCGACTGCGTCGTCGCATCAAACGTGGCCGTCACCGCGGCAATCCCGTTGATCGTCGTCTGCCCCTTCTGACGCACGGTGATTCCCTGCTGTCCGATAAACTGCTGCAGCGCCTCGGTGGGCGTGCCCTTGCCCGGACCCAGCTGCAACTGTGCCGCCCCGTCGGCACTCTGCGCCACCACCGCCTCGGGCATGTTGGCTGTCTTCCAGCCGGTCGGAAAGGTCAACTCAAAGCGCAAATCCGGATGGAGAAATCGCTGGCCGCGGAAGTAGCCCAGTCGCGGATTCTCGCCGAATACCATCCCGTCAAGCAGACGCAAATAGGCATCACGATTCACCTTGGTGTTTGCCAGCTCGGCGGCCGGCACTGTGGCCAGGCGCTGTTCGGCCCGCTGCACGCGATTGCCCGGATCGGGGTGCGTGCTTTGCCACTCGGGAATGCGGGCGCCACTCGCATCGGACAGGCGTCCCAGCGTCGTGAACACCTTGGGCGATTCCCGCACGTCATACCCCACGGCCAGCGAGTACTTGAAGCCCAGCGCATCGGCCTGCATTTCGTCATCCCGGCCGAACTTGAGAAACAGCAATCCGGCACTCGCGCCCAGCACATCACCGTACTTGGCCACCTGCGGCGAGAGGATGCTCGCCCCTACGAGTCCAATCTGCGTGATCTGCTGCTTGCTCATCGCCGCCACGGTATGCTTGGCCGTGACGTGACCAATCTCGTGCCCGATCACTTCCGACAGCTCGGCTTCGCTGTTCAGGTGCGTCATCAAGCCACGCGTCACGAAGATGAATCCGCCCGGATAGGCGAACGCGTTCACCGCCGCATCATCCAGCAGATGGAACTCCCACGGCAAACTGGGTCGCTCCGACTTGGCAGCAATCTGTGCGCCAATGCGCTTCACCAGCGCCTGCGCTTCGCCGCTGGCCAACTCGCCAACCCGTTGCACGTCGCCGGCGGAGGCCTCACGCCCCATCTGGATTTCCTGGTCCTGCGAGATCAGCGAGAGTTCACGACGGCCGCTGACGGGATTGGTGGCACAGGCTCCCGCCACCAGCGCGACCAGCGGCAGGATGGATCGGGACGTCGTGGGGCGCATGAGGTATCCTCCGAATCGCACAGGAGCGCCCCCGCAATCGCGAGGGCGCTCCTGAAAATGTAGCCGAGGGCCGCATTACCACGAAATGCGACAACCACCCGAGCCAGAGTTGATCCAGTTCATCTGCACCAGGAAGTCCTTGGTGCCCAGCTTGATGTTGGCCTTGCCGCCCTGGGCGTTGGTGTACGTGGTACCCCACTGCCAGGCGCACTTGTCGGCGTTTTCGTAACCGCGGTTATCGTACCAGGCGTTGCCAAGCGCGTCGGTTTGCGTCTCTTCGATTTCGTGGATCAGCGTGTTGACTTCGGAGTCGGCCGGCTTGTCACCATTGGGCGACGCCGTTGAACCGAACGCCGAACAGCCCGACGGATATGCATAATTGTACGGCATGGCCGCGTACAGAATCTGCTTCGTGCCGAGACCCGGGACAGTCACGTTCGCGTTCGTGTGATAGGCACAGTATTGCGTGCCGAACCCACCACCGAGATTGACGGTACCCGCCGTAAACACGCTGTACAGCGTGTTCGCATCGTAGGTCAACGCACCGCTGGTGAATCCGCTTTGCAGCATCGCCGTGATGGCTGCGTCGGACACGTTCTGACCGTTGCTGGGTACGTTCGCGTTGTTCGCCCAGAAGCGCGTGTAGTTCACTACGTTCAACAGCTTGATCGAGCCGTTGGTATACGTGGTGTTGATGTTGTAGTACGGCGAACCACCGACGTTGCGCAGGAAGTAACCCACCACCGATCCATCCGCCGTGCCCGCGCCGGTCGTGCCCGGTGTCGGACCACCGGCGTAAATCGCCGAGCTGCCCCAGTACACGGCCACGATGTTGATCCCGCTCTGCAAGACCCGTCCACCGTGATAGCTGATGCCGGTGCCACTGACGCGGGCCTTCTGCGCCGCGCGTGCGGCCGCCGCCCCAATCAGGCCATGTTCGTGACGATGACCCGACTCGTCTTCGGCGTCGTCACCGCCATTCTCACCGCTGTTGCTTCGGTCGAAGTTCGGCGCATTCGGCGCGTCCGACACCACAGGCGCGATCTGTCGGGCAGGCGCGTCACAAGCGGCCAGCCAGGCGAGGGACAACCCCGCCACAAGAGCAATCCGGGAACGCTGCATCGGTGTTCGGTCTCCTTTTCGGGGTGGGGCGAGAACCTCTCCCTAATACGATTCGGGGACGAGTCGTCAATCAGACGGGACCGAACGACGGCGGCGCACCCAGCCCGTGACGCGCCACAGGACGACGAGCAGCACCACTGCCACCAGCAAGGCCACCACGGGCAGCAACACGGCCAAGGCGCTCAATCCCGCTGCCCCGACCAGCTCACCGGTAGCCACCACAGGATTGCCCAGACCGGCGGTAGTTCCCAAGGAAAGGGCCCGCGTCTTCACGGTGGTCAGCTGTACCGCGCCCGACAGCCCACCTCCCAGCATCAGCGCCACGAGCCAACCCAGCAGCCCGTGGTCCGAGCCAATCGACGTGAACATCACCAGCACGCCGGCTGCCGCGGCCAAAGGCGTCGCAATGACATCCAGCGCGTGGTCAACCATCGGGATGTAGTACCCGCCCACTTCCAGCACCGCGGCGGTGCCAAGGGCAACCAGTCCGGTCGTCGTCGCCAGCCACCCGTATTGCGCGTCCAGTGGGATTACTCCGAAATGCGACGCGAGACCGACCGCCAACAGCGGAATGAATGTGCGGAATCCGCAGGCGGCACTCAGGCACACGCCGGCACCAATCGGCAGCGCCCACGCCGACCACCACCCTGGCAGCGACGACACCGCGTCAATCATCATCAGGCCGCTGCGAACGGCCGTTCCAGACTCGGCGACTGCGGCGTGAACATTCCGCGCCGTTCTCCGTGATCACCATGTCGTCTTCCAGTCGAATGCCGAACTCCCCCGGGATGTAGATCCCCGGCTCATCGGAAAACACCATCCCCGGCTTGAGCGGCAGCGTGTTGCCTCTCACCAGATACGGCCACTCGTGACCGTCCATGCCCATGCCGTGCCCCACTCGATGACTGAAGTACTTGTAGTCGGGACCGAAGCCGGCGTCGACAATCACCTTCCGCGCCGCCGCATCCACCGCTTCACAGGCCAACCCCGGACGCGCCGTTTTCACCGCCGCCGTTTGCGCGCGATGCTCAATTTCAAACACGTCCTTCATGCGCTGCGTGGGCTTGCCCAGCACGAACGTGCGGGAAATATCAGAGCTGTAGCCCTCCACCTTGCAGCCGCCGTCAATCAGCAGAATGCTCCCTTCGCGCACCACCTGCGGCGTCGCACTGCCGTGCGGCAAGGCCGAGTACTTGCCCACCTGAACGCCCGCCGATCCGTCGTAGCCCAGCTGCTTGTGCGCCAATGACACCAAGCGCGCGAAATCATCCTGCGTCATCCCTTCCTTGAGCGACTTCCACGCCGCCTCATACCCCTTGAGCGTCACCTGACTCGCAAAACGCATCAGCGCGATCTCGTGCGCGTCCTTGACCGTGCGACAACCGCCCGTGATCGGCGTACCGCTTACCACCTTCACATTCGGAATGTGCGCGGCGCCGTCGGCAAACTGAAACCGCACCGTTTCTTCCGCCCCAATCGTCGCAGTCGACAAGCCCCGCGCCTTGAATCCCTGCGCAATCAGCGCGTACGGACTCTCGTGTTCCTCCCACGCGAACACCTCGGCGTCCTTTCCCAATGGCCCAAGGCGAGCCTGCTCCATCGCCCGCTCTTCCTCGAACTTGGGCGTAATCAGGAACGCGCTCCCCTTCGACGGAATGATGGCCGCCAGCAATCGCTCGCTGACCCCCCATTTGATGCCGGTGAAGTACTCCATGCTCGTGCCGCCAGTCAGCATCAACGCATCAATGTTGTTGGCGCGCATCAGCTCCCTGGCCTTTTCCAGTCGCGCCCGGCGTTCATCCACCGAAATCGGCTTCACCTGACCGCGCATTGACGTCAGCGCGCGAATGGCCGGCGGCATGTCAGCGGCCGGCTGAGGCACCACGGCATCGTCCGACGCACGGAGGTCACCTGCCACGGTTGATGCGCCCTCCAGACGACGAGTGCCAAGCACGAGGCCGGCGGCAGCAGCGGCACCGGCACCAAGGATATTGCGACGAGTGGGCATGAATGGGACCTCTGGAGGGGGCGGACGCGTTGGGCGAAGATAATGTACTGCCCGTTGTTGAGATCGTGCCCTATTGCTATCGTCTCCGCACTCCCCAACCAGAGGTACTCGTGCACGTTCGAGGACTACTCCTCCACATAGCCAGGACCGGTCGATGGTCTCGCACCGCGCTACTAGGCGCCCTGCTGGCCACCCTGTCCGCCCAATCCCTCGCCGCGCAGGCCACCGGCACCGTTTCCGGCCGCGTTACCGACGCCGAGAATGCGCAGCCCATTGTGGCCGCCCAGGTGTCTATCGACGGCACCACGCTTGGCCGCGCCACCGGTGACGATGGCCGCTTCGTCATTGCCGGCGTGCCGGCCGGCACCCACACCGTCGTGGTACGGCGCATCGGCTACGTCCGGCAAACCCGCAGCATCGTCGTGACCAGTGGCGGCACCACCACGGCCGACTTCGTGCTGCTCAAGAGCACCGTGTCACTGGCCGGCGTGGTGGTCACCGCCACCGGCGAGGAACGCAAGAAGGAAGTGGGCAACGCCATCACCACCGTCGGCGCCGATGAGTTCGCGCGCGGTGCCGTGGCCAACACCCAGCAAATCCTGCAGGGTCGTTCCACCGGCGTCACCGTGCTTGGCAATTCCGGCCAGCCGGGCGCCGGCGGCAACATCCGCCTGCGTGGTGTGAACAGCATCACACAGGGCAACCGCCCGCTCATCTACGTGGATGGCGTGCGCATCTTCAACGGCAACACCCCCACCGGCGTGTCGTCGCGCCAGTCGGTGTCGCCGCTTAACGACATCGCCGCGGCCGATATCGAACGCATTGAAATCGTGAAGGGCCCGGCGGCCACCACGCTGTATGGCACCGAAGCGTCCGGCGGCGTCATTCAGGTCTTCACCAAGCGCGGCCGCGAAGGCCCCGCCGTGTGGACGCTCGAAGCGGCCGGTGGCGTCAACAGCATGGGCGAATTCGGCCCGCGCACCGATCCCACGCGACTGTTCCTGCGCGAGTGCCGTGGCGCCAACATGGTCGACATCAACGGCGTCGCCTTTGAAGACGCCACCTGCCCGGCCAGCGGCTCGTGGCTCAAGAATGGCTCGGTGGGTCGCTACTCGCTGGGTGTGCGCGGAGCGGGCGGCGGCGTCAACTACTCCGTGTCGGGCAACATCGAAAACGAGAACGGCGTGCTGCGCAACGGTAACAACCAGACCGGCGGCTTGCGGGCCAACCTCGGTTTCTCGCCGCGCAAAGATCTCGTCATCGCCATCAACACGTCGTATCAGCGTCGCAACACCGAGATGGTGTCCGACGGCAACAGCGCCGACGCGGTCGTGCTCAATATCTCGCGTGGCCCCGGTTCGGGCTTCAAGGGCACGGGGTGCAGCACGACGACCATCATCTGTGTGCTGAATGACACCCTGTTCTCGAAGTCGAACACCATCACCGGCAATCACTTCATCACCGGCGGCACGGTCACCTGGAACCCGCGTGCGGAGCTCTCCAACCGGCTGTCGGTCGGATTCGACTACAACAACACCGACCTGCGCACCATCAACCCGTTTGGATACCTGCGCACGCCCACCGGGCAGTACTTCCAGACACTGTGGAATCGCTCACTCATCTCGGTCGACTACGCCAGCACCTGGAAGCAGTCCATCGGCACCAACTTCTCGTCGGCCACATCCATCGGCGGTCAGCTATTTGACAGCCGGTTGAATTCCACCGACCTGCAAACCGACAACTTCGCCGGTCCCGGTACGCCCACACTGATCTCCGGTTCACTCCGCCAGATCACCGACGTCAACGAACAGCGGGTCATCAACGCCGGCTTCTTTGCCCAGCAAATGCTCGGCTGGCGCGACCTGTTCTTCCTGACCGCTGGACTGCGCGTCGATGGCAACAGCGCGTTCGGCAAGAGCTTCGGGCTGCAGCAGTATCCCAAGCTCAGCGCGTCCTACGTGGTGTCCGACGAAAGCTTCTGGTCGCTCAAGTGGATCGAGACGCTCAAGCTGCGCGCCGCGCTTGGAGAATCCGGCAAGGCACCTGGCGCCTTTGACGCCACGCGCACCTGGAACCCGATTGCCGCCGAAGGCGGCCTGTCGGGCTTCACACCAGGCCAGCTGGGCAACGCCAACCTCGGCCCCGAGCGCACGCGCGAAACCGAAGCCGGTTTCGATGCCAGCCTGTTCGCCGGTCGCGTTGGCCTGGTCTACACCTGGTTCAAGCAGACCACCAGCGAAGCCATCATCAACGTCGCGTATCCGCCGTCGCAGGGCTTCGCGACCAATCAACCCGAGAATGTTGGCACGCTGCAGAACAACGGCATGGAATTGCAGCTCACGGGCTCAGTCCAGCCCGTGAGCTGGGCCGAACTCACCGCGCGTTTGCAATACACGCGCGTGAAGAGCAAAGCCATTGATCTCAACGGCAACCTCATCACCATCGACGCGCTCTCGCGCAGCTACGTGAAGGAGGGGCTGCCGGCGCCTTCGTACATGGGCGTCAAGGTTTGTAATCCAACGGAGTTCGCCGCGCCGGTCGTCGATTCCGCGCAATTCCTCGGCGCCACATTCCCCGATCAAATCATCAACCCGTCGCTCACCCTCACCCTCTTCAAGCGCTGGACGCTGGAAGGCGTCGGCGAATTCCAGAAGGGTGGTCACCTGCTCAACGCCATCGGCTTCCAGAATGCGGGACTCAAGATCTGGCAGCCGTGCTTCGAGGCGCAGCGCGCGCTGACCGCGGCCGCCGCCGGTGACAACTCCAAGCTCGCCACTATCAACGCAGGCGATCGCGCCCGCTGCTCCATCAACGCCGCCGAGCGTGACTACAGCTACTTCGTCGAGAGCTCCGACTTCTTCAAGCTGCGCAGCCTCTCCTTGGCGTACGACGTGCCCGCAGGCCTGGTGCCCGGCACGCGCAACATGACCGTGCAGCTCACCGGCCGAAATCTGTTCGTCAACACCAAGTACACCGGTTCCGATCCGGAAGCCGCCGATCAGCGCACCAGCACCTTTTCCCGACGGGACTACTACGTCTTTCCTCCTTACCGCACGTTTCTCTTCAGCGTGAGGACGAGCTTCTGATGCCGACCTTCATCATGAATCCCATCACGCGCCGCCTGGCGGCCGCGATCACAACCGCTGCGGTGCTCGGCGCCTGCAGTTTCGAAGTCACCAACCCGGGACCGTTGCTGGACGAGGATCTCAACACGCCGTCGGCCATGCCCGCGCTCGTAAATGGCATGGGCGGTGATCTGTCCAACGCGATCGGCAACTACATCACACGAGGCGCGTTGGCCGGACTTGAGTTGTACCACTCCGGCAATTTCGCCGCCGAACGCAAATTCAACGCCGGAACTGTTGGCGCTGAAGATGTGAACGGCGACTGGGCGCGCATGCAGACGGCGCGTTTCGTGGCGGAAAATGGCCTGACGCGCATGAAGACCGTGTTGGGCACGGCGTTCGAGACAAACGCCAATACACCGCGCGCCTATCTCTATGCCGGATTCGCCAACCGATTCCTCGGCGAAAACGTGTGTGAAGCTGTCATCGATGGCGGCGCACGACAGCCCAGCACCATCCACTTCGTGCGGGCGGAAAGCCTGTTCACCCGTGCGCTCACCGTGGCCACGGCGATCAACAACACCGCGTTGGTGAATGCGGCGCTGGCCGGCCGCGCGCAGGTGCGCGCGTGGCAGGGCAAGTGGACGGAAGCCGCCGCCGACGCGGCGCTGGTGCCAACGGCCTTCCGGCACAACGCCGTCTTCTCCACCAACACCGCGCGCGAAAACCTCGATCTCGCCACGCAAACCATCAGCCGTCGCGAAGTTACGGTCTGGAACACGGTGTGGGTGACCGATCGCGATACGCGCACGCCGTACGATACCGTCAAGACCGGATCGGCCATCACCAAGGGTCAGGACGGCGCCACCAACTTCTTCCGCCAGAAGAAGTACCTCACACTGGGCGATGCGGTGCCGCTGGCAAAGGGAACCGAGATGCTGCTCATTCGCGCGGAAGCCGCACTGCGCGCGAACGATGTCACTAACACCATGACGCTCATCAATCAGGAGCGCGCCTCGTTCACGTTGCCCGCGCTCACGGCCACGACGGTCGATCAGGCCTGGGTCATTCTGCAGCGCGAACGCGGCGCCGTGTTGTGGCTGGAAGGACGTCGCCTGTGGGACCTGCGGCGCTGGTTGGCCGAAAGCAAGAGCACGGCGTTGCAGGGTCGCAGCACCTGCATCCCCATCAGCCAGGAAGAGCTGGCCGTCAATCAGAACCTCAAGTAAGTCCGCAGGCAATCACGTCGGGCCCGGTCGCTGATACAGCGGCCGGGCCCGACGTGCGTCAATGACCAACCGCCATGCCGTCCTTGCGCGGATCCGATCCGCCCACGTAGCCCTTGAGCAGTTTCACGATAGCCTGCGCGCCGCCAAACTGCGTGCGACGCTCGTCGGTGATCTCGTGACCCATGGCCTTGAGCGCCGCGCGCACCTCGTCGGTAATCGGCGCTTCCAGCGCCACCTGCAAACCGTTCAGGTGACGGAATCGCGCCACATCAATGGCCTGCTGCACATCCATGCCGAACACCAGCATGTTCAGCAGCATCTGCACATGCCCCTGCGCCTGCATCGCGCCGCCCATCACGCCGTAACTCATCCACGGCAATTCCGTCCCGTCGACACTCGTCTTCGTCACGAACGCGGGAATAAGCGTATGGAACGGACGCTTTCCCGGCGCCACCGTATTGGGGAGTCCCGGCTCCAGCGAAAATCCCGCGCCGCGATCATGTAGCGCGAATCCCGTTCCCGGCACCACAATGCCCGAGCCGAACTCGTCGTACAGGGAATTGATGAACGACACCATGTTGCCGGCACTGTCAGCCACCGTGAGGTAAATGGTTTCACTCGACGTGCGCAGCGGTCCCGGTTCCATGCGCGCCTGCGCCTTGTTCGCGTCGATATGACCACGACGCTCGGCGATGAACGCGTCGTCCAACATGCGCGCCGGCGGCATCGCCAAGTGGTCCGCGTCGCCCACATACCGCGTGAGATCGGCGTAGGCCAGCTTCTTCGCTTCAATGAGATGATGCAGATACGGGGCCGAGTTGTGACCCATTGCCTTGAGATCGTAGGGCTCGAGAATGCGCAGCATCTCCAGCGCCGCGATCCCCTGATTGTTGGGCGGCAGCTCCCACAACCGATAACCCTTGAACGGCACGGACATCGGCGTCACCCAGTTGGGCGCGTTGTTCTTCAGGTCGTCAATCGTGAGAAAGCCACCCAGCGCCTTCACGCGCGCCACCAGCCGCTGTCCCAGCGGTCCGCCGTACAACGTGGATGGTCCCACGCGCGCAATTTCGCGCAGCGTACGCGCGTAGTCCGGATTACGAAACCACTCGCCGGCCACGGGCGCCTTGCCGTTTGGCAAGAACGTGGCTTTCGCGCCCGAGTCGCGAGCCAATAGCGCGGCTTGACCGGCCCAGTCGTCGGCAATTACCGGTGTCAGCGGAAAGCCCCCATCGGCATAACGAATGGCCGGCTGCAGCGTGGCCGCCAGCGTCATCGTGCCGTACTTGGTCAGCAGTGTCTGCCATCCGGCCAGCGCGCCTGGCACGGTGATGGTCTCCACGCCGCGTGGAATGTTGCGCGTGCGTCCGCGCTTGATCAGCTCGTCGCGTGTCATCAGCGACCCCGCGCGTCCACTCGCATTCAGCGCAACCAGTCGCTTCTCCTTGGCAATCCAGATCAGCGCGAACATGTCGCCGCCAATACCGGTCATCATGGGTTCGGTCACGCTCAACACGGCCGCTGCGGTCACTGCCGCATCAATGGCGTTGCCGCCACGCTGTAACACGGCAATGCCGGCCGCCGAAGCCAACGGCTGACTGGTGGCCACCATGCCGTTGGGCGCGTACACTGGCGAGCGGCCGGCCAGCGACAGGGGACGCTGCGCACCAACCACGCACAGCGGAGTGAGCAACACTGCGGCGAAACCAGCCGCGCTTGGGACAGAAAATCGCATACGCAGGTCCGGAGAAGGGGGTTCCCTATTCTCGCCCGCTCAGCGTTCCTGCGCTACTCAGTCCTTCCGGACAATCCTCAACGTGGCTCGGTAGGCACCCGCCGGAATCGGATCCAGTGTCACTGGTGCCGGCGTCACGGCCACTAATTGCACCACGAAGTGATCAATCGTGCCGGTGTCCTTGTTCGTCAGCGTCTCCAGCGGAATGTCGCGAGATCCGGCCGACGACGTGGCCCGCAACGCGATGCGCACGCTACCGCCCCATATGCACTGAATGAGCGCATTGGTGGGGCAGCGCGATTCGCTGGTGACCCCCACGAAGGTGAGCGTCAGGGCTCCTGTATTCACGACCACGGATTCGCCCGGCGCGAGCGTGAAGTCCGTTCCCAGCGGCACGGTGGAGGCCGGCGCAGTGGGAAGGGTCAACACGTCGCGCGCGGGCGAATTGCAGGCGGAGGCCGCCAGCAACACCGCAAACGGGAGGACAATGCCGAGTCGCATGTGTGAATAACAGCGCTCCGGGCGTTGCCGTCACTCACCGTCCAGCCCTTGTTCGCCCTTCCTGGCGACTCCATCATCAATGGGACTGACGGGTGCGACCTCCCACCGTCGGCACTTCACGCGAGGCCCCCGTGCAGCGTCTTCCCGAAACACCGGCCGTCGATCCGCGCTACATCCCCGCCGTCGACCCACATACCGATCCGGCCCCCGCTCGGCGGAAGAACTGCAGCGCTTCGCCGAGTTGCAGCGGCGGCTGCCGTCGCTGTTCACGCGCGTGTTTCTCGATCACCACGCGCCGCAAACCATCGTCGTCATCCCCAGCCTCACACTCGATGGCGCCGAACTGCGCAAGCTGGTTGGCGCCACGCACTACGAAGAGCGCCTGTTGTGCCTGCTCATGTTGCTGCGGTTTCCACGCGCCAACATGGTGTACGTCACCAGCGAGCCGCTCTCGCCGACGATCGTCGACTACTATCTGCATCTCCTGCCCGGCGTCCCGCCCGGGCACGCATTGCCACGACTCACGCTGCTGTCGTGCCACGACCAATCATCCGACACCCTCACCGCCAAAATCCTCGGACGGTCCACACTCGTCGATCGCATCAAGGCCATGATCCCCGACCCCATGTCGGCGCACATGACCTGCTTCAACGTCACGCCGCTTGAACGCACCCTCGCCGTGCGCCTCGGCATTCCCATCTACGGCTGCGATCCGGCGCTCGCCCACCTGGGCACCAAGAGCGGCAGTCGCGAAACGTTTCGCCGAGCGGGTGTGCCGTTGCCGGAAGGACACGAGCACCTGCGCGATGCGCGCGACATCGCGCATGCATTGGCCGATCTCAAGCGCCACGATCCCTCGCTGCGCAAGGCGATGATCAAGTTGAACGACGGCTTCTCTGGCGAAGGCAATGCCGTCTTTTCGTTTGATGGCGTGCCCGTTTCCGCCGTGCGCGCCGACAGTGCCGATGCACTGATACGATGGGTGCAGAACAGATGTCACGCGCGGGTACACTGTGTCGCCGAGGGCGAATCGTGGGAATCGTTCGCGGGCAAGTTCGCCACCATGGGCGGCATCGTTGAAGCATTCGTGCCGGGTGAAGTAGTGCGCTCGCCGTCCGTGCAGTGTCGCATCGATCCACTGGGACATGCGAGTGTCATCGCCACTCACGATCAGCTGCTGGGCGGATCGTCCGGTCAGGTGTACCTCGGCTGCACCTTCCCGGCCAACCACGCGTACACCGCCAGTCTGCACGCGCATGGCCTGAGTGTGGCGCGGGTGCTGGCCAGCGACGGCGTTTTGGCGCGTTTCGCCGTGGATTTCATGTGCGTCCGGCACGCAGATGCGTGGCAAACCACGGCTATCGAGATCAACCTGCGAAAGGGCGGCACCACGCACCCATTTCTCATGCTGGAGTTTCTCACCGACGGCGTGTACGACACTGCGTCAGGCGTCTATCGCACCCACAACGGACTCACCTGCTGCTATCACGCCACCGACAATCTGCAGGAGCCGGCCTTTGTCGGCCTCACGCCCCCGGAGTTGATAGACATTGCGGTGAACAACGACCTCCATTTTGATGCCACCACGCAGGAGGGGGTGATGTTCCACCTCATTGGCGCGCTGCAGGAGTTCGGCAAACTCGGCACAATCTGCGTGGGCCGCACGCATGAGCGTGCTGAGGAGTACTACGACAGGACGGTGGAGGTGCTGGAGCGGGAGACGTCCCGTCGGATCCCTCCGCGCCCGATCGCACCTCGCGCCGATTGACGGCCGTTTGGGAATATCTGGGAATAGCGGGATCTCATGACGCTCTTTATATATTAAACAGGAATATGGATCTCTAGACAGCCTGGAATAATCAGGCGCCATAGTCCCATTTGTCTAATAAGTAGCACAAAGGGCTCTCCCAACCATAGATCCTGATGCCAGGCCGCTTGAGTCGACGAATCTGGGCGCATGATCCCACCATCCACGCACCCGCCAAATACAAGCGCGCGTGTGGGTACGAGGCGTTTATTCCGGATGACATGTCGTCATTGGTGCTGCAGCTCAACGGAACCTTGGCCGGTCTGGTCGCTGAGGCTGAACTCTCCATCCGGGCACTCAATGACGATGGTGGGCACGCCCTCCTTCCGCTCGCCCGCCTGCTGCTACGTACCGAAGCCATCGCCTCCTCAAAGGTCGAGGGCATGCAACTGGGAGTCCGTGAGCTCGCGCGCGCGGAAGCGCGGTCAGAATCAGGCAGCACCGCGAGTCCAACGGCCATCGAGCTCATCGCGAACATCGACGCCATGGTGCTGGCCGTGGACAAGGCTGCCGAGGTCGAGCGGTTTGGCGTACCAGAGATCGTGGCCATTCACATGCAATTGTTCGAACGCACCACTCAACGAGCCATTGCTGGACGTATTCGCGAAACGCAGAACTGGATCGGTGGCAACGACTACAATCCGTGCGGCGCTGACTTTGTGCCACCGCCGCCCGACCATGTGGACCGACTGTTAACCGATCTCTGCGCGGCGATCCACGACGAGACGCTGTCCCCCTTGGTGCAGGCGGCGCTGGTGCATGCGCAGTTCGAAACCATTCACCCGTTTCTTGACGGGAACGGGCGAACCGGGCGCGCACTGGTGCAAGTCATCCTACGTCGCCGGGGTATTGCCCCACGATTCCTGCCGCCCCTCAGCGTCATCTTCGCAGGCGCCAAGGATCGCTACATCACCGGACTGACAAAGTTTCGCGGCGATGCCGTCAACGATTGGATCGAGCACTTCGCCGTCGCCACTCTCCGGGCGACACGTCTCGCACGCGCGTACATGGACGCCGTGCGCATATTGCAAGCGGGCTGGCGCGCACAGTTGCGCGCCTCACGACACAACCCCCGAGCCGATGCCGCGGTGTGGTTGATCATTGATCACTTGCCCGCGCACCCCATGATCACTGCACCTGTTGCCACGGCGATCACGCTGCGCGCTTCCGGGCGCATCTACGAAGGCATTGACCAACTGGTAGACGTTGGCGTTCTCGTGCCGCTGTCGGAGGGCAAGCGCAATCGCTGCTGGGAAGCGGTGGGACTCCTGGACTTGATTGCCGGCCTGGAAGCCGGGGAATTGCCGGCGATACGCGATACCAACACCTCAAACTGAACGCGGACCCGAATGATAGTTCGGGTCCGCGTTCTGCAGATCGTTGATGCGCGTTGTGTTGTCGTGCAGTGGCTAGGGAGGGAATTGAACCCCCGACACGCGGATTTTCAGTCTTCGGCTTGTCGATGCCAGATAGTTCTCGAGTCTTCCTAAGTTGTTGCTAGATTTGGGATTATGACGAGATGACTGGCGAGCGAGATTCCCGCAGGTTGCCGAGAATTCCCGCGGTTTCTCTGCTCGACTACACCGGAACTACACCAGTTCTCGCTCTGCACGACGGGCACCATCGTCAGCGGTCTCGCCCTTCGGATCTGAGCGGCATGTAGCGACGCGAGCGTCAGCACGGAAGGATCATCCGTCCGGCGCATTGGGCTGCGTCCGCTATCCCGTTGAGCAAGCGAAAGCCCAGCGCACCGACTGCGAGGCCACAACGGAGGACGATGGTTCAGGCCGGATACACAACGAGGTAGCTAGGCGCATTTTCTTGACCGAGATCTCGCTCGGCGCATGGCCATTCGCGGCGAAAACATGCAAGATAGACTTCGAAGGGTGACCTTCTAGCTCCGCGGGCTAACTGTCGTTACCGGAGACGTTGTTCATAGCGAGGTAGCCTGTCCACTTGGCCATGTCGGCCACATGCTGGGGTTGTCGAGACCACCAGTACGTGAGCGCCAGAGGGCCAAGTGGACAGTCACAAGAATGCCCGGTTGGGCTTCGCAGGGCGAGTGTGTCTCGTCCAGCGCGTGCTCCAGGACGGGTGGAGTGGGGCCGAGACGGCCGCCGCCTTTCACATCAGCGAGCGGACGGTCTGGAAGTGGGTGGCGCGTTATCAGGCGGGCGAGCTGCCCGCGCTGCGTGATGCGTCGTCGCGACCACGGCACTCGCCGCGCCAGCTCACGCCGAGACTCGAGCGCCGGATCGTGGCGCTTCGCACGCAGCGGCTGACGGGCCCCCGCATCGCGGATCGGCTCGGCTTGCCCGTGTCGACCGTCGGCGATGTGCTCCGTCGACAGGGGCTCGGCTGCCTGCCCCCGCTGACGCCACCGCCGCCGATCATCCGCTACGAGCGCGAGCGGCCCGGCGAACTGCTCCACATCGACAGCAAGAAGCTCGGGCGTATCGAAGCGGGCACCGTAGGCCATCGTATCACCGGCAATCGCGCGGTCCGAGGCCGCCGCCAAGCGACGGGCTGGGAGTACTTGCATGTCGCCATCGATGATGCCTCGCGCGTCGCGTATGCGGCGCTCTTGCCCGATGAGACGGCCGCGAGTGCCGTCGCGTTTCTCGAGCAAGCGCTCCGCTTCTTACACCGCCTGGGGATCGTCGTGGAGGCGGTGATGACCGACAATGCCTTCTGCTACACCCAGCGCACGTATGCCACGACGCTCGCGCAGCATGGGCTCCGACATCTCCGCACACGCCCGTATACGCCGCGCACCAATGGCAAAGCGGAGCGCTTCATCCAGACCGCACTCCGCGAATGGGCCTACGTCAAACCGTACCGCTCGTCGGCGCATCGCGCTGGCGCCCTCCCACCCTTTCTGACAACGTACAACACCATTCGACCCCACACCGCGCATGGCCGCATGCCACCGGTCAGTCGCCTCACCCTATGAACAACCTGTCCGGTAACGACAGCTAACGCGCCAACCTCGCGTTAGCTCGATCTACCGAATTGGCGTTAGCTGTTCATCAGATATTGCGACTATGCCACTGACAAATTTTCAATTCAGCGCCAGCTATACATATCTCGATCAGGCACTCCGCGCGCGGTGGGATTCCTTTCGCGCGCTCGAGCGGGAAATGGACTCGTTCGTACCTCGGCCGGCCGATGACTACCAGCCCAAGCGCGACCTAGAGTTAGCGCGCCTGCGAGTTTTAAACCCCGATCACGATCCCGATCAGCTCGCGGCATTTGTAGACAAGCAGACAGAGTTTGCTTCTTCGCCGACATGGCAATTTCATGAGAGGTTTGACGCGCGACATATGGCAGAGTACGTCACCGTCACTGTCATCGCGCAAGCGCTCTCCGAAGCCTTGATCAATGCGGTGCTGGCTATCGGCCTAGCAAACGCCGGCTCAGCGGATCTATTTCCTCTGATCGAGCGAGCCGAGTTCAAGGACAAATGGCTGGCGGGGCCAAAGTCCTTCGCGCCGGGTTTCGAGTTCCCTAAAGGCTCGGCACTACACGAAACACTCGTCGCGCTGTCCAAGCAGCGGAACTCTCTTGCACATCACAAAGTTCAGCTCTCAGTTGACGCCGAACAGGTTCTCGCAGGATCGAAGTTTGAGCGGCTACAGCTAACGGAGGAACGCAGCTGGTTTCGTAGATACTTCAGCCTTCCGTACGACCTCGCTGAACTGGCACACAGGACCCTCCCGGACGTTCCGCTATTCGGCTTGCTGTCCGACAGGGCGCCGATTGAAAGAGCCCCGCAACATGACACCTAGCGAGCGTTGCTGCAGCCAGCGCATTTTGGAACGCGCGCTCCGCGCGCAAAATGTTTGATGCGCTGCAGCAGAACGCCATCGCGTTAGACGCACATGCTGAGGTCCTATGCTTGACTACGTTCGGTACTACAACTTGGAAGAGTACCTGCAGTCGGACGTCAATCGCCATTTCGCTGCCGACGGGTCGATCGGAGCATTCGATTTCTTTTCGATCATCATCTGGAAGGCGAATCGAGCAAAGACTCAGATTGCGCGGAAGCTTCAGAGGATGGATCGGGAGCAGCGCACCGATCTGGAGGCCATTGTGCGCGAACTTACGTCTGCGCTCTCCAAGGTGACAAGTGCGGAGGCGCGTCTTCGGATGCTGATGGAGGACTGGAAGTTCGCACTCCCGATGGCAAGCGCCATTCTCACCGTCCTATGGCCCGACGACTTCACCGTGTACGATGTCCGCGTTTGCGAGCAACTTAATGATTTCCACGGATTGGGATCGTTGACACGATTCGCATCCGTTTGGACGGCCTACGGGCAATACCGCGAAGCAGTGCAGGCCGCCGTGCCTGGCGATTTGTCCCTGCGTGACAAGGACCGCTTCCTTTGGGCCAAGTCTTCGGCCTGTCAACTCGAGCGCGACATAGTCCATGCATTCGTTCGCGATGGCGCCTAACCTCGCGTTAGACCTACCTACGAAAAGCCACTGATGCCTCTCTACGACAAGCCGGTCCGAATGCTATTCCGCGACATGATCGCTGATCTCGCAGCACGCGAAGATCAGGTGTTCGGCAGAGAGGCGGCTGTCGCTTGGTTCGCGCAGCGCTATCCACTCGTAAAGCAGGGAACCGTCTCAGCTCACCTTATTCGATTCTCGACCAATGCGCCAAGCCGGCTTCACTACAGCGCCCGAGCCGACGAGGATCTTTTGTTCCAGGTTGATGGGAGCAGGTTTCGGCGCTATTCGCCACTCCGCGATCCGGCGCCAATCCACACCCAGGCGGACATCGGCGTCCAAGAGCCCATCGAGGACTCCGGCGAGCTTGACGGTCCCAGCGAGTTCGCTTACGAGAGCGATTGAGCCAGGACTTCGACTCTATCAGGATCCTGAGGAGGGGATTACGGGGCCAGAGTTCCCCTGTCGGCGGTCGCTTTGTCGACATCCTCGCCGTTGATGCCGCCGCAAGATTGGTGGTGATCGAACCTAGGTTGGCAAAGGATACGACAGGGTGGTTGGACAACTTCTTTGCCACATGTCGTGGATCAGGCTTAAGCAGGCTGAACCTGGGACAGGAGGTGCGCGGAATAATCGCCGCAAGAGAAATCTCTGACGACCTAAAGCTCGCGTGTTCTGAACTATCTGGCGTATCCCTGTATGAATACGAACTGTCAGTGAGGCTTCGAAAGGTTAACATCTGAAGGCGCGATGTCTAACGATGCTTGTCTGCAGTCGGGCGACATGGTAGTCCGCTGCGCTCGCATTTTGTTTGACCGCCCGCTGCTGAAGCCGGCGTTGGACCTGATCAGGATCGTTCATGTGTGCCACCAAGGCGAAGTATTGGTCCGAAGCAGCGAGGACGCTCAGCGACTCTTCTAGTGAGGTCCCAGACGTGCCGCCAGCAGCATCTTGAAGGAGAAGGCTAGCCAGCCCCATTGGTTCTCGGAGTCAACTCCCCTATCTCTCCCCAGCAATGGCAACGCACATTGTTTCGTAGTGCCGCGCTCCCAGAGAAGGAGGGTGCTTGCAAAGGACGTCAGGTGTGAACAAATGAGAGGGGGCGGCGGGGGGGCACACCCCTCGTGAGTCAGGGGAATGAATCGCCCCGGGATTCGAGGAGACTGTTTTACTTGAGTACCAACTCGGCGAGTTCCGAGGTGGCCTGCTGTGCATGATAGTGCGCTTCAAATTCAGCGGGGGGCAAGTAGCCGAGCGGCTCCATCAGGCGCCGCGTGTTAAACCAGCTGACCCACTCCAAGGTTGCCCATTCGACGGCGTCGAAACTCTTCCACGGTCCGTCGCGATAGATGACTTCCGTCTTGAAGAGCCCAATGATCGTTTCGGCCAGGGCGTTGTCGTAGGAGTCGCCACGGCTGCCGACCGACGGCGCAATGCCGGCTTCCGCCAGCCGCTCGGTGTACCGAATGCAGAGATACTGCCCGCCGTGGTCGCTGTGATGTACTAGCGGCCCGTCGGTGTCGCGATCCGCCAGCGCTTGTTCGAGTGCATCGAGGGCCAGGTCACTGCGCATCGAGGTACTCGCGCGCCAGCCCACAATACGCCGCGCAAACACGTCAATCACAAACGCGACGTACACGAAGCCGCGCCACGTGGAGACGTACGTGAAGTCCGACACCCACAGCTGATTCGGGCGCGTCGCCGTGAAGTTGCGTTGCACCAGATCGCGCGGCGGTTCGCTGTGCACGTCCGGGATGGTCGTCTGCACGCGTCGCCCGCGCACGACACCGCGCTGCCCATCCGCCTGCATCAGGCGGGCCACCGTGCAGCGCGCGACGCTGTGGCGTTCGCGGCGCAGCTCCTTCCACACCTTCTTCGCGCCGTACACGCGCCGATTGGCGCGCCAGACGCGCGCAATCTCGGGGCGGAGTTCGGCATCGCGCTGCGCACGCGCCGGCACCCGCGACGGGTCCACCGCACGCGCTTTCTGCTCGTAGTACCAGGACGGAGCGGTCTGCAACTGCGTGCAGATCGGCTCGACTCCAAACTCTTCCCGATGCGCGTCGATGAAGGACACGATCACGGCCCGCGGCGGTCGAGCTCCGCCTGGGCAAAATACGCAGACGCCTTGCGGAGGATTTCATTCGCGCGGCGCAGTTCCTTGTTCTCGCGTTCGAGCGCCTTGACGCGCGCGTGTTCCTCGGTGGTCACCCCGGCGCGTCGGCCGGTGTCGACCGCTCGCCGCTTGATCCAGCTGCTGAGCGTCTGCGCCGAGCAGCCAATCTTGGCCGCGACGGACGTGATCGCCGCCCACTGCGAGGTATGCTCCTTCTCGTGCTCATACACCAGCCGCACTGCCCGCTCACGCACTTCTGAGGAAAACCGTGGTCGTTTCGCCATGACTCCAACCTCTCACACTTTGGAGTCTCCTGTCCGGGTCGATTCAGAATATCGAATGGGTACCCGCATACAACAGCGTGAAGAAGCGTCGCCCCACTGGGGTGAAGTTTGCAGAGCTGATGGCCGCGCCAAGGAAAGAGAAGCGAATGAAGTAGTGACGTCACACCCGTCGCCGATCCAGCGCTGGTTAGGTCGTGCTTTTAGATTCGGCTGCGCCTCCGTGGTGTGTCGGGCCCGCCGCGAGTAGAGCCACGCGGCCAAGTCCTCCGACTTGTAGCGCACCACGCCACCCATCTTGATATACGGCGGTCCGTTGCCGTTCAGTCGCCACTTGGCCATGGTCTGCTTTGAGATGCCAAGGGATTCCGCGGCTCGAGTCGTGTCCAACAGCCCCGGCTGAGCAGGAAGGCTCGTGTGCGAGACAGGTACGCGCTCCTCGGTCTGCTTGAGCGCAAGCACAAAGAGTGCGTCAAGGAACGAGTCGAGCGGCACGGTTCTCGCAGGCGTCTCGACGAGAACTCGCACCACCGACCGCGGTGCCGGGGGCTGTGGCTTTGAGTGTTAAAAGCTCATGGCGGATGCGAGTGGATATCGTGGCGTGGGGCGAACTGGCATCGCTTTGATGCAGATCGATTCTGAGCGGCGAAACGAGGCGTGCGGGTCGTGCCGTAAAGGCTGCAGATGCATTTGGCTGCCGCGCCAATGCTAACGGTCTACAAAGAATAGCAGCTCTTGGTTCGGATGACGCAGGCTCGCGTAAGGCCCAACCGTTCGCGACGACGCTCGCTCTTCCTTCCTGCACAGACCGAACGGCAGCAGTCCCCGACAGCGGGACCCTCGCCTGCCGACTTATGGATCCGGCACTCGTCCTGAACAGAACGTCCTCGGAGCCAACCCTGTCGAGGGACGAGGGAGTCGCGCGTGACCAATCCGCATTCGTCGACCCAAGGGTCTGGGAGCCGCGCAGTTGACGGCGCGGCGCTACGTTCGCGACCATGAGGACTTCCCCACGCCCGTTCCGCATTCGCCGCAAAACGCCAATGCCCTCCTGATGCTGATATGACAACACGCACCACCGTACCGAGCGATTCGCTTGCTCTTGTCGCAGGCCGCAACTTATTCGAGCGACACGTGATGCTGGTTATCGCAGCACCACCGCCGCGGTCGCAGAGTTGATAGACAATGCCATCCAAGCGGGGCGCACTCCATTCGCGTGTTTGTGCACGAGTCCTCCGGGCTCAGCGGGAGAGAGCTATCTCTAGCTGTACTTGATGACGCCAGGGATGGCCCCGGAGACACTTCGCCGCGCTTTGCAATTCGGTGGATCGAGCTGCTTTGATGATCGGTCCGCTCGGACGATTCGGAATGGGGACTTCCGAACTCGTCGGTCAGTCAAGCTCGCAGACTAGAGGTTGTCTCGTGGCAGCCACGCGCGACGACGTGGGGCTGCTATCTCGACGTTGACGAACTCGTAGGGAAGTCTGAGGACGGCATCCCTCCGTCCTACATCGCAGAGATCCCGCATTGGGCAGTCGACTATGCCGCGTCGCACGGGACTATCGTGATGTGGTCGAGGTGCGACCGCTTCGGTGTCAAGAAGGCGAGCACTCTGGCTGACAAGCTACGGATGGCTCTGGACGACTTTACCGGAAGGAAACTGTGGCAAGGATGCTGGATCGATGTGAACAACCAATCGGTATGCCCGAGTTGATCCTCTCTTTGTCCACCCTGGAGCGGCGAAGGAGGAGGGGTTCCGTACGGGGCCGCCTCTTCAGTACGCGATTGCGCTGCCGGGCTCAGACCGACAGACAAGCGTTACGGTCCGTTTCGTTGAGTTGCCTATCGACCAGTGGCACGGGCTTCCCGTGCAAGAGAAGAGCGCCGTCAGATTGTCGGTGGAGCGGGGGTCTCGATAATGCGCGCTGGCCGCGAAATCGATTTTGGATGGCATCTCATGGGATCGAAACGTAGGAGAATTATGATGACTGGTGGCGTTGCGAGGTGTCTTTCCAGCCAGACGCGGACGAACCGTTTGGCGTCACACACCAAGCGAAGGATAAGCCCGGAGTTCGCTATGCGCTCGATTCTGACCCCCGACTTTGAGTCGACTGCCAGGACGTTGAACTCGCGAGCGCGCAGGGCGTTTGAACTCGTCAAAAGTGGTCTTGAGGGGCAAGCGGCCAAAAAGGCATCGTCAAAGGATTCATTCCTTCCCTCAATAAGCCTTCCTGCAAGAGCGAGGATTTCATCAGATCACTTCGCGTATCGGGTGCGGCTCGGTCAATTGGGGACGAACGCGCTATTCTCAACTATGCGAAGGGGCAACGTCATCACCGTCTGTCTGAACAACGAACACCCGTTTGTCGAGCGTGTTTACGATGCCGCACTGCCGGGCAACGAGAGACAGAAGCGGGAGGCAATCGAGCGCCTGGTGATCGCGGCGGCGCGAGCGAGACTTTCATGCAGTACGCACGAGACGCGCACGGCCGTTGATCGATACATAGTCGATTGGAGTGATGCGTTGGCGGCGTTTTCTGAGCGGTGACCCCTTCTAGTGACAAAAGTACTATGACTCGCGGTGGCACGAACGACAGGTCCGAGAAGTCGGTTAAGCCGTCATTGCGTCTCGCGGGTGGCAGAGCCATGCGGGACGGTGAACCGAAGGCTCGCTTCCCGTTTGCACCAGCAGTGATGAGTAAGCGGCAGGTTGCAATACAGTTGCTGGCTGTAGTCGCAAAGCTTGCTCACTGTTCGGGAGAACAAGAGGCAATCGAGGAGATTAGATCATGGGCACTGGCGAAGGCTGACAGCTTAGGGCCCGAATCAGCGACTGCGGCGAAATGCTGCATCTCTCTGCTTGCTGATCTTGCGTCGCAGGGATGGGACATACGTGCGAATGACGGCGTATCGACGTCGCTGCGCCGGACGCAAGCGGATCGCCGGAGCAGCGGAAAGCCCAAGTGAGAGCAGGACACCACGTGGGGCGAGACGCGCAGTTAACGACGCCCTCCGTTCGGCGATTCATCACGGAGTTGGAGCGTCCCCGTCCATTCGGGGGCCTGGTACTCCATCTTCTCACTCATGCGAGACGGTCGTGAACTTTGCCGAACTCTTCGGACGCAGTCGCAGTCTCTACCAGAAGGCCAACGAGATGCCGCGATTGCTCGCTGTGTTGAACCGTACGTACAGCCAGTGCACACCGACGCTGTGTGCGAGATCACTGGTCTTCGTCTAATCGACATTTGGCGCTATTTTCGCCACACCTGGACCACGGCA
Source organism: Gemmatimonadaceae bacterium (assembly GCA_016720905.1). NCBI lineage: Bacteria > Pseudomonadati > Gemmatimonadota > Gemmatimonadia > Gemmatimonadales > Gemmatimonadaceae > Gemmatimonadaceae bacterium. The sequence goes on from JADKJT010000014.1 coordinate 24,264, forward strand.
TATAAGAGCACGCCGGGGCGGAAGATGTACTTCCTGATTCGGGATAGAGCGGCACCATGCCATCCGGTCATCGGAATTGGAGCGCTCGGAAGCGGCATCGTGCAACTCGCCGCAAGGGACTCGTGGATTGGCTGGACTGGCGCTGCAATCCTGAAGCGCGTGACTGACGCTCCTAGTGCGAAATGGGCGCGTTGGCTCGATAGATCGCTCGAGGAGCTAATCGCTGGAAGAAGAACGGACGATATCCTGCGGCGTGCCAAGCTGACCGCGAGGGTGCTTTCGAAGCCGACGCCGGAGGCGCTTGAAAGGCTCAGTCGTCTGGCGACGACGGCTCGTGAGAAGCACCGCAAGACTCCTCAGCGCGGCCGCCACAAGGGCGCCTCGGGGAAAACGGTCTCGGATTGGGCTGCATTGTCGGAGACATACCTTTTCGAGGCGAAGCGAGCGGAGTCCCTCGTGGTGCTACTCTCCGCCAAGTTGTCGCTTCAAGCAGCGGGATTCGCCAAGCCGACGCTGGAAAACCTCATGCACGCCTTGAAGGACAAGGCGGCGCGCCGAGCTATCGAGGTTGTCATCCGACACGTAAAGGCCAGACATGTCGGAGTAGATATGATGGACATCACCGTCTGCGGTGCTGTCGCGTCTTACGGTGCGATTCTCGGCGGCAAGCTCGTCTCACTCCTGATGGCGAGTCCGACAGTAGTTAGTACGTACAACGAGCGATACGCCAACAGTGCAAGCATTATTGCATCAGCAATGGCAGGGACTGCCATACGACGTAGGCCTCATCTGGTTCTGCTGGGGACGACAAGCCTGTACGATGTCGCGCCGAGCCAGTATAACCGGCTGAAGGTGCCAAGCTCGGCGTTCGGCGGCACGGACTCTGATCTCGAATTCCTGCGCATTGGCGAAACAGAGGGATATGGATCCCACCACTTCTCACAGACGACGAACGAACTGTTTGAGCGCCTTACTGCACGTGGTCAGGATGGGAGGCGAGTCAATAGCATCTTCGGAGAGGGCGTTAGCCCGAAGTTCCGAAGAGTGCGCGGGGCGCTGGATGCGCTCGGATTGACATCCGACAGACTCCTCCAGCATGGCAGTGCGCGCGCGATCTACGCTGTCGCGCTGGCCACGAACTTTCGTGACGTCCTGATCGGTGTCTCAAAGCGAGCCAGATACATACTTCCCGACGACAATGTAGGGACGGAGGCTCTGGTGTCATATTGGAGGCGCCGATGGTTGGCCCAGCGGATTCTCCGCCCTGAAGTAGTCGAATCTATCAGGCAGCATTGTCTTGCCTTCCCAGTCGTGCACGGAGCTCGTGTGCGACTCCCGGAACTCAGTACGGATGGGCCCCTCTTCGATGCCAGCTAGCGTGTTCCTTGCGGAACAGCCGCGGCCGAACACATTTGTTCAGCCTAGAGTCCTCGGAGCGCCATACCGAGGCTTCAGGGTCGGGATTGGTAGGACGCCGACGGGATTGTGAGTGGTAACTGCGATGCTCCAGTGTCTCGAACAATGGCTCGGATCGAGTGACAGAAGAGGCGACCAACGGAACGATTGCAAAGGTTCTCACCCTAGGCGAGTGGCATGATCGCCTAGGCGATCACTTTGCTGCTCTAACGGCCCAGCGAGCAGCGGGCGGCTGGCCAGTCTTCGCACTGGAGCACGGCCTCGCTGAGGATGAGGTCGTGGCTCTGGAAGCCGCGGTCCGTCGCGAACTTGATAGCCGCAGTCCTAGCCTGCGTAGCTTCCTCCCAGGGGTCATCTACGCCGCCGAGTTCGGCTATCGATATAGTGGCCGGGAATACTGGCAGAGCTTCGCAGAAGCCACGCCCAAGTGGGATGATAGGTGGCGCAACTTCATCCGCGAGGCGTTCGAACGATTCGCCCGTACCTTTGGCGGAGCTGAGCCGGACGGAGCGTGGGCCGGGAACTTCACAATCATTTGCTGGCCGATCACGCACGGCGTGCTGCCAAGAGATCTTCAGAATCAGCTCGCGAAGATCTTGTATGACGCACGGTTCAGCCTGCGTCCGCACTTGTTCGAAACCGCCCAAGCGCTCGGAGCACATCTACGAGCGCGAAGCGCTGGGGCCAGTTCGCGCTTCGTGGAGTTCGCGGAAAACGAACTACTGCTCGGTCAGATCGCCGGTGCGCTTTTAGTTGAAGAGCCGGAAACGGAATTACTAAGCACTGCCACTCTCCATCGCATTGTGACCGATATCAATCGGCAGCGCGCCTCCGCTGAGTGGCTAAGTGAGGCACGACGTGCGACCAAGGCCTTCAGTCTTCGCGGGCTTTCGTCGCGAAAGGACGCTAGCAACGCCGGTCGTCGCGGCGCCGCAGTGGCCATTGCGAGAGCGTGGTCGAATGACAGTGAGGTCGGCCAGTCGCGTCTATTGCTGCGACCGCGAAGTGTTGGGGAATGGGATGCGATAGTGGAAATCCCGGATCTTGCACCGCTTGCTCGCCAACTGCCCCATCATCGCCATGCGCTCGAGAACTCCCGGGCACGAATCGTCCGTGCCCGGGACAGGGTAGTTGCCAGGGGGCGACTCGTTGGCGCTGGCCCGCAGCAGGTGGTTCTGCAGCAATGGCCGAGTCCAAACGAACCTTTGCTCGAACTTGAGGGTGGTTCGCCGGAATTACGGATGCTTCTGCAGTCTTCGTTCCGCAGTCCGGCGGGCTCAAGGCACCTCTTTCGTGTGGCGGCAGACGGCATTGCCTATGCCAAGAGCGCAAAGACCGTCCTGCCCGGCGAGACCTACGTTCTGACGATCCCTGAGCCTGTCAGCCATCCAGCTGGCGGCATTCAGAGCGTGCGTCTGACATGTGAAGGGGGATATGCACTTCAGTTCACGGTGCCAATCGTAGTAGACGAAGTTTGGCAGGCGTTGCTCGAAATTCTGAAACTGCGTGCGGTTCAAACGCTTGAGGTGTGGCCCGTCGGCCTTTGGCCCGTTGAGTGGGATGGGATGGGCGAAGCAACGTGGCTTGAGCGTGATGAGGTGATGATAGGAATTCGTAGCGACCAGTCAATTGATCGAATCCGAGTCGCTATTGGGGAAGGCAACGTGGTCAATCTCGACTTCGAGACCGCGGAGATGCCAAGTAGGATCGTAAGCCTAGGCCGGCTTCCTGTAGGTACTTACGACCTGACCTTGCATACCGAGAGCAGCGAGAGTGCGTTGCAGCCGTCCGGCAGCATGCGAGTTCATGTGCGGTCAGAGCGCTTGTCCCTAGTCGCGCGTACGGAGCGCCAAGCGGTGGCCTTGTCCACTTACCCGGCATCGCCTGCTCTCGAGGACCTATGGGAAGGAAAGGTGCAACTGCAACTCAGAGGGCCGATCGGGCGGCGTTCACGGTGCAAAGTCACTTTCCTTTCCGGCAGGCCACAAAGAGAGGTGTTCAGCAAGACACTGCCCGACATGCTCCTGCCAGTAGAGCCAAGTGACTGGGAGGCGGCCTTCAAGGGCTACGTCCGTGCAGACCGGAAGGCGGAGGAACTGATCGACGTTGCATCGAAGATCACGATCAACTTCGATGCTGGCGTCCTCGGCGCGGCGAGCTTGGAAGCAGAACGCGAGTTCAACCCGATTCGGTGGGCAACAAGCAAGCTCGAGGGACGACCTGCTCTAAAGCTGATAGACGATGCGGGTGCCAGCGACGTGCGAGTTGATTTTCGCCCAGTCGGACACCCCGTGCAGCGAACGCAGATCAGCTATGACGTAGCGGTAGCGGGCGTCTCACTCAGGCAGCCAGGAGGCTTACTGGTCGCGTCAGACGGGACGAGACGGGCTGCTGCGGTGTTCGTTCCTGGCGGTGTCGTTCAAAGTTTCGAAGCACTTCAGGTCCATCCAGTCTTGGGCAATCCTCCATACGACGAGACGGACTTGTTGTTGCAAGCAAGCGAATGGCAGGATTCGCGAGAGAAAGGAAGTCTGATGGCCGCCTCCCACAGACAGTCCGTGCTAAAGCTGCTGTTGGCGGAAATCGCCGGCGCAATCGGAGGAGCCACGTGGCGGCGCGGCGAGCGGGCATGGAAAGACAACGAGACAGCACAGGGAATGGCGCAGCTGATGAAAGCGCTAACCGACCACCCGGACGAGCGAATCATTGGCGACATGATCGTGCAGGCCGCCGAGTCGTGGGTGGCGGCTAGTCCGATTGATCGCATCACCGAACTCGCGGATACGCTTAGAAGTATGCGCACTGTTATAGGGTGGGCAGCATACCTCCTGCGGAGCCAGTTGCCCGCCTCGCAGTGGGCGCCCATCCGCTGTACCCGCGTCAGATAACTGATTTCGCCCTTCGGGTGGCAAGCAGCCCTGTCGCCGTGCGCGCGAAGTACAGCGACGACGAAATTCGACGTAATCTGGGCGAGTTGCGCGGCAAAGCGATTGCGCTGCGTTCGGCCCGCCTTGCGACAATCGCGGTGCACGTGGCGTCTCGTCAAGATGCCGAAGGTGGCGCGATCTACGCGGGGTGGAACTGGTGACTGAAATCCTCTTCGAGGTTCTGAGTCAAAAGGAGGCTGTGCTCCGTGTGCTTGCGGCCCTCGGTGTATCAGATCCGTGTACCTGCATCGATGAAGTCGCAGTCCTATCCGCGCTCTTGCGGCGTGCGGCGTCGTTGAGTTGCCCGTGTCCGCCTGCCACGCTAACGCGACGGGTCCGGATGGGTCTCCGCGGGCTGGTAGCCGAGGAGGAAGACGTCGAAGACCTGATAGGTGGATTAGTTGACGCATTGACGGGATACGGCGACCTGATCGAAGCTCCCGGCAGGGACGACGCGCGACTGCACCTCTATCTGGCTCCGCCAAGCTTCGTCCGAACGTCTAAGCAGCGCTGCCTGCTTCTAGGCATAGCCCCAGATGGTGCCGATTTTGTTCCTGCCGGGATCGCGGCGCGCATCGCACGTCAGGGGCACGCCTGCATTCTCGAGGAGAGGGCTGGAGAAGACCTGCCAGCTATGCTGAGGGGCTCGGCCTTCTAGAGATCAAGGACGACATTTGGTTTAAGCGACCGGTCGGGGAGACAGCTGTCCAACTCATACAGCGTCATGATGGGAAGCTGTCACAGGGCACTGTCATTGGCCAAATCGATGATCTAGAAGTTATCGATCCAGCGAAGCCGGTGCATTTCTATCGCGGCCGGTGGGTGAAACCCGGAAAACTGTCAGGGAAGTTCGTCGGGCGCAGACCGCAAGCATACGGCGCGCCGCTGTGGTGCTACGTGGAACTCAGCGATGGAAGACCTGTGCACCTGCTGGATCTGCACACGAGCGAATGGCGTGGATGCGACCAAGCATGGCTGTTGCAGATGGCACTTGACGCAAACGCCGGTCATCCTCAGCAGTTTGGTGCTGAGCTGGCCGACTCCGGTGCCGTGGTCCTGCGGTTCTTCGGGCCAGTGCCCTCATGGTGGCAGCGGCGATGGGATGTAGTGGCGACTCGAGTCGACGCGAAGGCTTGTCTCTTCGCTTACGAAATGTCGTATGACCAGTATGAAGCAGAATTGGGCAGACTTGTGTTGGAACTCTGGCTTTTTGAAAGAACCTAAAGGTGCAAGGAGCGCGCGAGTGTCCTCAACAGTAGCCGAGACGATTGCGAAACTTCACGAAGCGTTGCGCTCTTACATCGAGGCGACCTACCACATTAGCCATCCGCGACTCGTGCAGTTGCGACGCGATCTGCTTGACCTTAAGGCGACGATCTCGCAGGAGCCGTTTTTTGAGAGTACGCCGCGATATGTGAAAGCCGCGCGATATCGCGACATCGCGGGATTGGACCGCGAGATTGTGGAGTTGTTAGAGTCGGTATCCGCAGACGGCGCGAAGCCGAAGCTCGTCTATGACCCGCCCTATTCGCATCAGGCGCAGGCCCTAAAGAGTGCTCTTGCGCTTGGACGAAGCATGGTTGTGATGACAGGCACCGGCTCTGGGAAGACCGAGTCGTTCTTGTTGCCAATCCTGGGCAAGTTGGCGCGGGAAGCGGCCCGCCCTGGGAGCGCATTTGGGGGCACGCCGACAGTGAGAGCGCTAGTGCTCTATCCCATGAATGCGCTCGTGAACGATCAGTTGGCGCGCATTCGAACGCTATTTGGCGATGCGCGTATTGCTGGGTTCTTCAAGGCGAATGCAGGTCGCCCGGCGAGGTTCGCGCGCTATACCAGTCGCACGCTTTATCCGGGCGTACGAACTGACAAGAAGGACCAGACACGGCTGAAGCCGATCGGAGACTACTACGTAAGCAAATTGAGCGATCCAACCGCGAAGGATCTGGTGGCCGCGCTGAAGGAGAAGGGAAAGTGGCCGGCGAAGCCGGATCTGGAGCGATGGTATGGCAGGCACGGCACGCGGTGGCGGAATGCGACGGGCGCATTTCAAAGAGCGGTGATGCTCGCCGACGATCCAGAGCTGTTCACGCGCCACGAGGTGCATGCAGCGCCCCCAGACGTACTGGTCACCAACTACAGCATGCTCGGAGTACATGCTGATGCGCCCGTTGGAGCGCCCGGTGTTTGATGCAACCAACACATGGCTTTCGAAGAACCCGACGGAGACCTTCCTGTTGGTACTCGACGAAGCGCACCTGTATCGCGGTGCTGCGGGTACCGAGGTCGCGCTGCTTATTCGGCGGCTGCGTGAGCGCCTTGGGATACCTGCCGACCGATTGCAGGTGATCTGCACCTCCGCAAGCTTTTCCAATCCAGGCGCCGCTGCGATCTTCGGCGCTGGACTGGTAGGGAAGACGGCCACTGACTTCGATGTCATTCAGGGAACGCTTGCCAACCGTCAGTCGGCTGCGGCCGGTGGCGTGAGCGACGCGACGCAACTCACGGCGATTGACATAGCGGCTCTCTATGGAGCGACGACAGACACGTCGCGGCGTATGATCCTCCAACCGTTCTTGGAATGGCGAGGTGTCGTAGCTACCGCGTCGCTCGAGCAGGATCTCCATACGGCGCTCGATCAATACGCGCCACTCGGGGCGCTCGTGAACGCAACGATGACTGAGGCATGGGGTCTAGAGCGACTCTCTATGTACCTCTTCCCCAGCGTCGGCCCGGATACGGCAGCAAAGGCCGCGACAGCGCTGATGGCGCTTGGCAGCATGGCAAGAGCAACGCCGAAGGAACCGGGTCTGCTCCCATGCCGGGTACATGCCTTCTTCCGAGGGTTGCCAGGTCTTTGGGTGTGCGTGGATCCGGAGTGCACCGACTTGGACGAGAAGTTGCGCTCCGGTCCGACAGGCAAGATGTATGCTCAGCCACAAGAGAGATGTGGTTGCGGAGCGCGAGTGTTCGAGTTGTACACATGCCGCCAGTGCGGTGCGGCGTACGCGCGGGCGTACACGAATGACGTCGAGCAGCCGAGCTATCTCTGGGCCGAGCCAGGCCAAGGATTTCAGGCAGAGGACGGCCGACGTTTGGAACTCCAGCCACTGGACCTGCTTCTCCAACCCCACCGCGAGGACGTTGAGAAGGCGGATCTCGATCTGGTGACCGGACGCCTGAACCCCGCGCACTTGGGTCCGCGAATGCGTACGGTGTGTCTTCGCAAAGAGCGGACGAAACTGGCCAAAGTCGCCGATGGAGAAAAGACCAACGATTCTGAGCCGCATGTATCCGGCGAGTTCCGCCCCTGTGGCGTCTGCGGTGATGACGCCGATTACGGGCGCTCGTCCGTTCAGGATCATCAGACGAAGGGTGATCAACCGTTCCAGGCCCTCGTTGCCCGGCAGATCCAGGTGCAGCCTCCTGGTCAGCAGGCCGCAACGCCGCGGGCTCCGCACAGGGTCGCAAGGTGCTGATCTTCAGCGATTCGCGGCAGACCGCAGCGCGTCTCGCACCGCGAATCCAGGAATACTCGAACAAGGACGTGCTGCGTCCATTGCTCGTCGCTGGATACCAGGCTCTCGGGGCGTTCACCGGATTGCGCAAGCAACTGTCGCTTGAGGATGCCTACCTGGCGGTTTTACTGGCTGCAGGCCAGTTGGGCGTGCGCTTGAGGCCCACGCTCTTGCAGATGGAGTTGTTCCACCAATCGAAGGTGGACAAGGTGCTTGCGGAGGGGAACTCTGACTACTGATCTGCAGGCGCTCGAACTACTCACGGAGATGCGCACTCTGTCGCCCCAGGTCGCGCTCTTGCGGGGAATCCGTGATGTCATCTGCGACAAGTATATCGGTCTTCACCCCCTAGCCCTCGCCTCGGTGCGCGAGCGTGGTGCGCATACAGCCTCTCTGCAGGCTCTCCCTACCATTATCGGTGTTGCCGAAACTGACGACGACAAACTGCGGGTTGCGCGGGCGTGGATCAGCCTCTGGCTGCGGAAGGGCCTCTGGCTTAGCCGGATGCCAACTGACTGGATTGGAAGCAAGAAGCTTCAGCTTGCCTCGGGCAAGTTCGACGCCTTTGCTCGATGGCTACCCACACCTGCTAGTCGAACCGCGTTCGAGAAACTGTGGTTGCCCCCACTTCTGAGCCTGTTCGCGCAGCCAATGGGAGGCCCCGCCAAACAGATGGTGAAGGGTTCGGAACTGTGCCTGGAACTGGTTGGGGACTGGCAATACTGTCGCCTATGCCGGGCGGTTCAGCGCACTGCGCCGACCTCACTTTGCAGGTGCCTGAGTTGTGGTTCTGACGAGATAGGTACGATCGATCCAAATGGCGATGCGGTATTCGCCGCACGCAAAGGGTTCTATCGGCAAACGACAGTTGAAGCCATTGCCATTCCCCCGATTGCGCCGCTGGCCCTAATCGCTGCGGAACACACCGCCCAACTAGGGGCAGCCCAAGAGGGCGACATCTACTCGAAGGCCGAGGAGCACGAGTTGCTGTTCCAGGACGTTGATCTCGGTCCCGATGATAAGGGGCAGGAGAGACCGGCGATTGACGTCTTATCCTGCACGACAACGATGGAGGTGGGCATCGATATTGGAGCGCTGTCAGGCGTCGCGTTGCGCAACATGCCTCCTGCGCGCGCCAACTACCAACAGCGTGCGGGCCGCGCAGGCCGCCGCGGTAACGCTATTGCTACGGTCATCGCACTGGCGGGCGCCGATAGCCATGATGCGCACTTCTATTCGGCGCCTGAGAAAATGGTGCGGGGCGCCGTTCTTGATCCGGTGCTCGTGCTTAGCAACGACGACATTGCGCGACGGCATATCACGGCATACCTGCTGCAGCGCTACTTGGGTGAACGCTTGCCCGCGATACGGCCTGAGGATCAGCCTCACCTATTTGAGGTGCTCGGTACCGTGCAGGGCTTCCTTGATGAGAAGGCCGTCCTGAATCGCAAAGACTTTGGCAACTGGCTGGAAACGAACGAACGGCAACTGCAGGCAGACGTAGACGGCTGGCTACCAGCAGAGCTTGATGGCGTTGTCAGAGCCGAAATCATCATCTCTTTGGTGACGAACACGCTGGAGTCGATCGATTACGCACTCACCACCGACCGCTCGCAAGAAGAGGGAACCGTCGATGACTGAAGCTGACAGCGCTGATGATACGAACGTCGTTCCCGACCTCCCCGCGGAAACTGGGGAGGAGCACGGCGTCGATGAGAATCAAGAATATCTGCTCAACCGACTGTTGTATCGCGGAGTGCTGCCACGCTATGCGTTCCCGACTGATGTCGCGAGCTTTTACGTGTTCGACGTAGCGAAATCAACTGATTTCCGCTACGCCTATCAGTTTGCGCCGTCGCAAGCATTGTCCGTCGCTTTGTCACAGTATGCACCGGCAAAGGAAGTATGGATTGCGAATAAGTTGTTTCGCTCAGGTGCCATCTTCTCGCCGGGGCGACGCGAGCGCTTCGAAGCGTGGAACGAGAAGCGCTTTTACTACGAGTGTAGCAACTGCCGATTCGCTTGCACTAAAGAGCGCGAAGACGGCAGGAAGGGGGAGAGCATCGATTGCCCCGCTTGTGGAAAACCGGGCACGCTGGGCAAGGCAAGGTATTGGTTCCGGCCCCCGGGGTTCGCGCACCCCGTGGACGTCGCGGAGGACGAGTCTGCCGACGAGTTGCAGGAACTCAGCTACGCCACCCGCGCGAAGTTGGATGCGCCGTCTCCGAAGCCCGGTGAGGGGACATGGCAGCGAGTGGGGCCGCGAGTGCGGGGGCACTACTTGCGCAAGCACTTACTTGTGACGAACGCTGGCCCACGGCAAGACGGTTATACCTACTGTGCCCGGTGCGGACGAATCGAGCCAACTAGTCCGCCGACAACCAAGCTCTCCAAGCCACACCCGAAACCGTACCCCGATTCAAAGCAGCCACTATGTCCTGGCAATGCTGCAGCCATTGGGGTGTGTCTTGGCACCGATTTTATCACGGACATCTTGCTTGTGAACATGCGAGTGGATGCTCCTGTGCGCCTCACACCAGGCGTTCTGGCCACGGAGATCGCGATGAGGACTGTCTGTGAGGCAATCGCTAAAGCGACCTGCATTGAGTTGGAACTGGAAGACGGGGAGGTGCAGTCGGACTTCCGATCAGCGCTCTCTGAGGGTGGACAGAGCGGTGTCGAAGTGGAGGTCTATCTATACGACACGCTCCCTGGCGGCGCGGGATTCGCACGCCGTGCCGGTGACCAGTTAGCTAAGGTGCTTGAGAGGGCCAGCGAAGTGCTTGGGGCGTGTACGTGTGATGCCTCCTGTTACAACTGCTTGCGGAGCTTCAAGAACAAGATGGAGCATGATCGCCTTGATCGGCACGTTGGCCGCGACCTTCTTGAGTATCTGCTGAATGGCACCTTGCCAACTCTCGGTGCAAGGAGAGAGAGCACGGTGGTGCGAGTTCTGGCGGAGGATGTGGCGCCAAGCCGGGTCGGCGATAACAGCCGTGGTCGATTCTGACGTGGAGGTGCCCGGCTTGGGTGCCGTGCGAGTTCCGTTGTGGGTGCAGGGGTCGTCTGGGCAACAAGTTGCCGTCTGTCTTACGCATTCCTTGACGCCGTTCACGCCCGCGGATGCAAGACTCGTAGAAATGGGGGAACTCACGCCGACGCCAGTGCTGGCAGTCAGCGAGCTAACTGTGAGGCGCAACCTGCCTAGTGCGACGCAAGAAGTACTGAGCGCCAGTGGGGTGGTGTAGCGTGGGGATCTCAGCAGACTTGAGGACCTCTGGCGCGTTGCGATGCCCACCGAGTGGCCGGCCGCGCCGATGCCGATGAGCTTCTCAACGATGACTGCAATCGAAGCGTGCCCGCTGCGGTGGGCTCTAAGCAAGGCGCGCTATGCGGGGACGTGGAGTGCGAGCGGATATCCTGACCGAGTTTATCTAGGCACGCTGGTGGGTCAGGGCGTGCACGGAGTACTCGAGCGCGTCGTTGCGCTGATTGCCCAAATGGGTGGCGCTGTTGGAGATCCGTCAGTAACGGTGCAAGCTCTGCGGCGGTTGGGAGGTATCAGTGCGTTGCTCGAGAAGCAACTTGAACGGATCGCGGAGCGGGCATCCCTCAACCCGCGCGTCGCGGCGTCAGGAAGGAACGTCCGCGAGGAACTTCAGCAGCGACGCCCCGCCATGCGAATGGACGTGCAACTCTTGCTGAGCAGACTGCGTGGAAACACCGGTCGTACTGGGCATAAGGACTCAGAGCCATATGCAGTCGGAACTCAGTCTGCCACGACCACCCGATCCGTTGCGTCGGGAGCAAATGTCGAGGTTCCGCTCAGAGGACGTGGTGACCATTGGAAAGGAGTCGCAGATCTGATAGTCGTCGATGAAGGTGGCGTCGAGATCTTGGACTACAAGACAGGCGCGCGTAAGCCGGCGCACGCACTGCAGGTGCAGCTATACTCACGGCTCTTTGAAGAAGATGAGGGTGCGAATCCCAGAAGATATGCCGTGCGGGCGTTGCGACTTATCTACCGTGACGGCGAGGTAGCGGTCCCGGTGCCGAGCGGGGAAGAGCGGACGGCACTTGCCGCGGAATTGGATAGACGTGCCATGGGGGCGCAGGAGCAGGTGACCTCCGCGCCGCCATCTGCGAGGCCGAGTGCAGAAAGTTGCGTCTTCTGTAATGTGAAGCAACTCTGCAGTGCGTACTGGACGTCAGCCGTTATTGGGGAGGTCGCCGCGTTCGGGGCAGGCGCGCTGGTGGATGTGGAACTGAGAGTGCATGAGCGGCGCGCAGAGGCGTTGTGGAGCGCGACAGTGCTGCAGGCAGCTGATCGCGTACCCGGTGCCAAGGTGTTCGTGCGTTGTGGGCAAGAGCACAGTCATCTATCCAATCAACTGGCCCACGCATCGCGTGTACGGATTCTCGGAGCTTCGTGGCTCGAGCCAGGCGATGATGCTGAACCCGCGATGTTGGGACTGACGCGTGTCAGCGAGGTCTTCATCGTCGAGTAATAGGGATAGAGTTACCAGGATGTAGTGGACAGGGCTAACATCTTTGACCATTGCGGAGGGAGAGCAGATGTCCACGAAGCCGAAGGTCAGCGTCTGCGCGGCGGCCAGCTTCTGCTGGGCCGTGCTGCCGACCCGATCTGCGCTCAGCCAGGCGTCGGCGGATCATCTTCATCCCGAAGGCGAATGTCGGCGCACGAGAACAACCGATCACGGCACGCCTTGCGACATTTCTCCGCGATTGGATGGACGCCACGGCCGACGAGTCGCCATGGTTGTTCCCCTCACCAACCGCGAAGAGTGGACACGCGATGGATGTTCGCATGCCCTTCCGGCGGGTAGTAAGTGCGGCCGGATTGGACCCGGATCTCATCGTCCGCCACACGATACGGCAATACGGCGATCACGCATCTCGTACAGGCTGGAATTGACCTGCCTACCGTCAAACGCATTAGTGGTCACAAAACGCTAGCCATGGTCGAACGATACGCGCATCAGAACGGAGCTCACGTCGCCCAAGCGATGGACAAGCTCGAGGCACGTTTCAAACAAGCGGCTTCCTAAGTATGACTGACGATGTATGCGTCAGGATTGTACGGATCGATCACGTTCCTCTCGTGAAGCAATGAAACCGACAAGCATCGACGCTGAGACGTGGGGCAGTGAATTCGCGTGTCAGAAATGCGCGCACCAGTGGGATATGAGCAAGGGGCCGCCGGTGCGCTGCGCGTTCCCTGCCGGCGTACCGGATGACATGCTATTCGGCCGGCACATGCATACGACGCCATACCCCGGCGACCACGGCATACAATTCACGCTCCACCCGAGGTACCTGCCCCCTGACGAGCAGATGCCCCGGTAGTGGCCCGCAACGCCAAGCGATTACACAGGAATTACACAGAGCAAAACGGCCTGCTTCGCGTGACGCGAGGCAGGCCGTTGTCTTTTCAGTTCTTCCGCAGTGGCTAGGGAGGGAATTGAACCCCCGACACGCGGATTTTCAGTCCGCTGCTCTACCAACTGAGCTACCTAGCCGTTCCGGCCCTTCGGGCGACGCCCCCAGGACCGGACTCCCAAGATAACCACCCCCGCTCCCCCGCCAACCCCTTGCCGGGCGCCTGCCCTCACGGCCGGCGGGTCAGCAGCAGCTCAATCGTCACCATCCAGCTCTTCCCGCCATCGCTGGACGTGCTCCCCACCTCTTTCCATTTGCCGTCACTGGTTCGCGTAATGACGAACTGGTTCACGGTCCCGGCCGCGTCGGTGTAACCCCAGGTGAACCCCTCGCCCTGTGCGGTCACCGCAAACATCTGCATCATCCCGCTGCCGCCGGCTGAGGCGAACGAGAACTTCTTCGTGGGCACATCGTAGCCCATCAAGCCGGCCGCGTCCCATACCTGCCGCGCCGCGCCATTCATCGTCATGCTGCCCCGCCCCTGAATCAACAACGCCGAGCCAAAGGCGGCCGACGTCACCGTCTCCCGTTGCGAAAGCGACATCGTGCCGCCGTTGGGCGTATGCACGGTGGCAGGTCCCTCCCACTCACCCACCAGCCACGCAAATGGCGCCATGGCGGCGCGCGCTTCCGCCTGCATGGCCGCGCGCGGGTCACCGCCGGCCGGTCGTGCCGCTTGGGCGCCGGCGGTTTGGGTAACACAGAGCAACGCGGTTAACAGCAGCCAACGCATGCGCATCATGAGAAGTCCCTCGGGACAATCGGAAACCAGCCAACTCACCGTGTTCGTGAATCCGCAATTTCACCTAGCGAGCTGTCCGCCGTCTTGAACGAATGCGTCACGCACCTCGTCCACTCAGTCCATCAACCGCTCGTGCTCAATGGTAGCCAGCCGCGCCTGCAACGCCGTGGGAGCAAATCGCGTCAATCGTGCCACCTCGCGCGTGAAATGCGCCTGATCGGCATATCCGCTCGACAGTGCCACAGCCGACCATCCGCCCACATCCGTGTCCTTGGACAACACCCGCCTGAGCGCCCCGCGCCCGCGACGCAGCACGGCAAACGCCTTGGGTGATATGCCCACACTCGCCGCAAAGCGCCGCTGCAACACACGCGCGCTCACCCCCACATCGCGCGCAATGTCGGTCATCGACCGTTGCCCGTTGGTGGCCACAATCGCCGCCACCGCGCTCCGCACCACACCATCAATGGCGTGCGATGCCACCGCGCGCGACACAATCCATGCGTCCAGCCGGGCGCGGACCGCCGCTTCGTCATCCAACAGCGCCACGTCACTCGCCATTGCCAATACGTCATCGCCCAACAGCGTGGCCGCCGGCGCACTCTGCTCACGCAATTGCGCCGGAGCAACGCCCAGCCAGAGCGCGCCCGCTTCGGGCCGGAATCGCACACCCCAGTAGCGGGCCCCCGCAAACAGCGGCACATCAAACGCGCTCTGCCGAACCCCCAGCACATGCGCGCCCACCGCGCGACCGCCCACGCACACCAGCGTCAGCGTGATGCACCCGTCCGGCCACACACGGTGCACAAATCCCTCATGTGGCAACGCGTGCACCTGAAAACTCCAATAGGTGAGCGCGATATCACGCGCCGCATCACCCGGGGCAAACTCGGTGTACACCAGCGGCCGGTCACTCACGGCCTGCTCACCCTACGACGCCGGCGTCCAGCTGGCCGTGATGATGCTTTTCAGCCCACCGCGCACATTGAAATCACCCACCACCGTCATCGACTTCGGCGTGCACGCGGCCACCAGATCATCAAGAATGCGATTCACCGCACGCTCGTAAAAGATGCCGTCGTTCCGGAAGCTCCACAGATAGTGCTTGAGACTCTTCAGCTCCAGGCACGTCGCCGCCGGCGTGTAGGTAATGCGAATGGTGGCAAAGTCCGGCGCGCCACCTTCCAGCAGCTTGAGATCCGCCGCGTCCGTCTCGATGCCACCCAATGGGCACAGTGACGTGAACTCCGTGGTCTCCATGTAAATCTCGTAACTCCGATCCGCATAGGGATTCGGAAACGATTCAAGCAGTTCGGGTCTTGGCATACTGCAAACTGCTACTGCGGGTGGGGTACATCAACTGCGGGTGGGGTACATCGACTGCGGGTGGGTACATCAACCGCGGTTCAAGTTCCTCAGCCGCTGCGACCACTCGTCCAGCAGCAGCTTCTCGGCCACCGTGAGACTGGCCATCCCGTCCGACGCGATCTTGTCCAGCACCGCATCAAGCGCCGTCGACGGCTTCTCGGCCACGGCCACTGGCGCCACGCGCGGCGTGGGAACCGGGCGCGCACGCGACACCGCGGCCTTGCTCTGCGCGACAATGTCATCCGCGTCGCGCTCGCGCGGACGCGCCGAACTCTTGGGCACCGGACGCGGGCTTTCATCACCGTAGTCGGGCGCCGGCTCGATGCGACGACGGAATCGGTCGAGACTCTGTGTGTTGGGCGCGAACAGATAGATCGCACCCGCCATCATGCCGCCGATATGCGCCGCATACGCAGTACCGCCCAGGCTGCCCTGATCGATGATTGCCATGAACACGTTCATGGCCGCCATCAGCACCACCAACCAGCGCACCTTCATCGGCAACACACCAAACAGATACACCTCGTCATCCGGCCACCGTGAGGCATACGCCACGGCCACGCCGAGTATCGCCGCCGAGGCGCCAATGAGGGTGCCACCTTCCTTCTGGAACATGTAGTGCGCGGCCCAACCGCCCAGTCCGCACCACAGGTAGAACCAGGTGAACGTGCTCGACCCCCACGCCCGCTCCACCCGCGGCCCGAACAGCCACAGCGTCCACATGTTGAGTGCCAGGTGCATCAAGCCCCCGTGCACGAACATGTACGTCCCCACCGTCCACAACGAACGCGCCGCGATATCGCCCGGCGTATAGCCCAGGGCGTTGGCCATGTTCACGTCGCCAACCAGTGTGGTCTGCACGAAGAACACACCCACGCACAGCCCAATCAGCCAATAGACGGCCGATGGTCTCCGCGAACTTTCGAATTCGTCGTACGTGGCTGTGGCCATGGCGGGAAATGGTGCCAAACGGGAACGGCGCGCGCCCCAAAGGCGGGACGTGCTAGGCGAGCGCCAGGAGGACGATGCGCTCGCACAACTCGGGAAACAAGACGCCGGCAGCCGCCGCGGCCTGTGGGATCAGACTGGTCGGCGTCATCCCCGGCAACGTGTTCGCTTCCAGACACCACGGTTGCCCCTGGGGGTCCAATCGGAAGTCGATCCGCGCGTACCCTCGCAGCTTGAGCGCCGCAAACGACCTCAAAGCCTGATCGGCCAGCTTTGACTGGATGTCCGGCGCTAGTTCGGCCACGAACTCTTCCGCCATCCCCGGCGTGTATTTGCACTCGTAGTCGTACAGCTCCTTCACCGGCTTGATCTCGATGGTCGGGAAAACTTGGGTCCCCAGAATCCCCACGGTCAGCTCGCGACCCGGCACAAACCGCTCGATCATCACCTCGTCGTCATACCGAAACGCCTGAGTGATGGCCGGCTGCAGCTCACCGGGCTCCCGCACGATCGACAGCCCCACCGTACTCCCCTGCTTGGACGGCTTCACCACCACCGGCCAGTCCAGATGCCGGCCCACTTCGTCGGGGTCCACCGTTCCCATGCCTGGCGCCGGCGCCATCAGCCAGTTGGCCGTGGCCACTCCCGCCGCGCGCAACAACACCTTCGTCAGGTGCTTGTCCATCGCCAGCGCGCTCGCCAGATGTCCGCTGCCCGTGTACCGCACGCCGGCCATATCCAGCAGCGCCTGCACCGTGCCGTCTTCGCCCTGACCACCGTGCAGCGCGATGAACACGCAATCGGCCCCGGTCACTTCGGGCATCGTTGCCAAGGTCGGTGACAGCGACTTGGACCCCAGCCCGGCCAAGGCCTCCAGCGACGGCGGCGCGCTGCCCACGCCGCTGGCCAACAGCCGACTCTCCGTCGCGCGCGACAGCACGCCCTCGGCCGGGTCGAGACAGGTCACCTCATGCCCGCGCTCCCGCAAGCCGACGGCAATCCGCAGCCCCGACGAGAGCGAGACGTCGCGCTCGGCCGATACCCCGCCCAACAAAACGGTGATGTTCATCGGCGAATTCTACACAGATTGCGCGCGGACAACCGTTCCCGTGGACGAAGCGAACCGCGAATTGCAAACCAGAACCAAGTACGCAAGAATGATTGACATTTGTATGGACATTCTTTAGAATGAACTCTGAACCTCAGTTCGACGGCTTTGACTGGGACGACGGGAATCGTGAGAAATGCCGTAAGCATGGCATCTCACCAGAGGCAATTGAGGAGCTGTTTGGCCGAGTGTTGGCAATCGCTCCCGATCCGTTCCAGAACGAGCCGCGATTTCGTGCCATTGGTCCGGCCAACGATGGTCGCATGATTTTCCTGGTGTTCACCCTGCGCTCGCGGGACAATGAGCGCCTGATCCGACCCATCAGTGCGCGATTCATGCACAGGAGAGAGATTCGTGCCTACAAAGAAGCGAATCCCCACATTCTCGAGTGATGCCGACGCCGAGGCGTTTGTCGATCGCGCTGACCTTTCGGAGTATGATCTGTCCGACTTTCAGCCCGTCAAGTTTGAGTTCCAACGAAAGTCCGCGAAGATCAACATGCGATTGCCCGAGTCGCTGCTCCAAGCCGTGAAGGCGCGCGCGGCAACGCGCGGTATTCCTTATCAGCGCTACATTCGCGAGGCGCTGGAGCGAGCGGTCAGCCCAAAGCGATAACCCGGCCAACAGCCGGCCACCACTAAATACAATGACCCTCATCCGTATTGCCGCCATCGTCGTTGCATTGATCGGCGTGTCCGTGTCGACGGCGTCCGCGCAACCCAAGGCGCCCTTGCCCCCCGAAAGCACCACCGGTCAGCGCATGCTCGAACTCGCGCGCGGCGGCGAACCGCAACGCGCCGCCTCCATCGGACACGGATATCTCGCCATGCACCCGGGCCCGCCGCGAACCGGCGCCCACTGCGCAATTCTCGTGGCCTATGCCTACGCCGACGTGCTGCTCAATCGCACCGACGAAGCGCGCGCGGCCATCGGTGTCTACGATCGCGGCTGCAAGCAACGCACCTTCCGCGACGAATTCCGCCTCGAAGCGAAACGCGTGCACCGCGTGCTGGCCGGCGAAGCGCTCACCACCGTGTATCCGACAGCAGTCCCCGCCAAACCCAAGGGACCGTAACGTCGACGCAGACTATGACGCTGACAGCTACCGGTGCATGAGATATTCCAGCACGTCGAAGCGCGTCACAATCCCCTGCACCACGCCGTCCTTCTTCATCAGCACCGCGCGGTTGCTCTTCGACAACAGCTTGGCCACGCTTTCCACCGGTTGATCACTCTCCACCACCGGGAACGGCTGATCCATCACGTCGCTCACCGTCAGGTCCAGCACTTTGGGATCGGCCAGCGACTTGGATGTCAGTTGTGATTCCGCCACGCTGCCAATGCACACCGTGCCATCCATCACCGGCGCCTGTGACACGTTGTGCAGCACCATCAGGCGAATCGCCTGACGCACCGTCGCGCCCGGTGCCACACTCACGATGGCCGGCGCGCTGCCGTCCTTGTGGCCCAGTACGGCTTCGATGCTCGTGGGCACGGCATCCAGCATCTGATTCTCGCGCATCCATTCGTCGTTGAACACCTTGCTCAGATAGCGCTCGCCGGTGTCGCACAAAAACGTCACCACGTACGCATCGGGATCGTTCAGGCGTCGCGCCACCGTCAGCGCGGCATGCGCAATCAGCCCCGCCGATCCGCCCACGAAAATCCCTTCTTCACGCGTGAGTCGACGCGCCATCGCGAATGCGTCCTTGTCATTCACCGTGATGAACTCGTCAATCACGCCCATGTCCAGCGTGGCCGGCACGCAATCCTGCCCCACGCCCTCCACCTTGTACGGCGCACCGGTAGGATGGCCCTCACCGTTCGTGCGCCACAGCTCGGCCAACACCGATCCCTGCGGATCGGCGGCGATGATCTTGATGTTCGGATTCTTCGACTTGAGATAGCGACCGACGCCGGAAATCGTGCCGCCCGTGCCTGCCGATGCCACAAAGTGCGTGATGCGGCCTTCCGATTGCTCCCACAACTCCGGACCCGTCGTCGCCATATGCGCCTCCGGATTGGCCGGGTTTTCAAACTGTCCGGCCAACACCGCGCCTGGCGTCTCCCGCACGATGCGTTTGGCCATCTGCACGTAGTTCTGCGGATGATCGGGCGGCACCGCGGTGGGCGTGATGATCACTTCAGCGCCAAAGGCCTTGAGCAGTCGCACTTTTTCCTGCGACATCTTGTCCGGCATCGTGAAGATGCACTTGTACCCTTTGAGCGCCGCGGCAATCGCCAGGCCGACACCCGTGTTGCCGCTCGTGGCTTCGACAATGATGCCACCCGGCTTGAGCGTCCCGGCTCGTTCGTGCGCCTCGATCATGGGCATCCCGATGCGGTCCTTCACACTGTCGCCGGGATTGAAAAAATCGGCCTTGCCGTACAACGGCGTGCGAATCCCCTTGGCCACGCGGGAGAGGCGGATCAGCGGTGTCCAGCCGATGGTCTCCAGGACGGATTCATAGGGACGGCGGTGGCGCAGGTGTTGTTCCTGCACGGTCGCGTCGGCAGTCAGGGTCGTGGCCATGGGCGGGAGTCGAACGAGAAAGGGGGAGAGCCAGTGTCAACCGGGGGGCCTGGGCCCTTCGGGGTGTCGGAAGTGTACCGGATACAGCAGGGCCACCGGGACTGCGGTACCGCGCCGACGCGCTGGACGGAAACGCAACTCGCGCGCTCCCGCCAGTGCCGCCGAATCGAAAGCCGAAATCCCCGACGACTGGTCGATTCGTGTGCTGTCGGTCACCACACGACCCTCCGCATCCACAAACAGGCGGAGGGTCACGTTCCCTTCCATCCGACCCAGATACTGCGCGACGGGATACTGAAAGGGCAGCGATGTGTTCATCATCTGCGGGGGATCATCGGGTGGGTCGGCTTGCCACCACCCGGTACTGGTCGAGCGACCCGAGCGGCTGCGTTCGGAACAGGCAGGCGTGACAAGGGTCGTGACAAGGGTCAGCACCATCAGTCCGATAGAACAACGATGCCTCGCGCACCATCGGCGCCGCGAGACCGGTAGTCCGAACACCACATGGCACATGCTGGAATGTACAACTTCATCGCGGCGTCAGCGGTATCATTCGCGAAGCGTCGTGACGCCCTTCATACCGTTCGCCGGTGGTTTCGCATGGCCCGTGAGGCTCGCGCTGTTCCGCACACTATTCTGACGCCCTCGCACCTGATGCGTCTGGCGTTGCTGGTCGTCATCCTCGCCGCCTGCCGCAAGGATTCGCCAACCGGCCCCAGCGCAACACCGGCCGCGCTTCGCCTGCAGGGTGGCAGCGGCCAGACGGCCACCGTGGGCACCGTACTCGCCACACCCCTCTCCGTCGTGGTCACTGATGCCTCGGGCAAGGCCGTCTCCGGAGCCCGGGTTGACTGGGACGTTGGCGTTGGCGCCGGCACCACCGCACCCTCATCGGCCACCAGCAACAGTAGCGGGGTCGCGCAAACCACATGGACGCTGGGCACCGTCGCCGGTACGCTGCGCGTATCCGCCCAAGTGGGTGGCCTGACGCCGGTGGTGTTCACCGCCACGGCTCTTCCGGGCGCCGCCGCGATCGTGGTCACCACGCCCGACCGCGCCTACCTCGGTGTGGGAGACACCATTCGCATTCGCGCCGCCGCCCGTGACCAGTTCGGCAACGATGTGAGCGCACAATCCATCAACTTCAGCGCGCCCGACCCCACCGTGGCCACCGTGAATGGCACCGGACTGGTCACGGCTATCGGACAGGGGATTGGACGCATCGTGGCCGAAGCAGGGGGCAAAGCCGACACCGTCGCGGTCACCGTCGGACCACCCGGTTCATCAGTGTGTGGACCGGTTGCCGCTCGGACATTGGCACTCGGCGAGGTGTTCTCGCCCGACCCGGACGCCGCCGGTACCCGCGCCTGCCTTTCGGCGCCTGTCGGCGTGAACGCCGAATACGCGCTGACCCTCATCTCTACGAGTGCCTCGTTTAGTACAGTGACGTCCATAGACGTCTTTTCCACCGGCAACAGCGGGCCTACCACGGCCGCCATCTCGGCCGACGCCGCAGGACTGCGGACAACGCCAGACCTGCCCACGGTTGACACCGATCTGCAAATGACGCGTCGGGCCGAGTCCGATGAGCCCCGATTGGCGGAACTCGAACGGCGCACCGTTGAGCGTCGGGAACTCTCGCCGTTGGTGGATGCGGCACGGTCGTGGCATGCGGAGCACCAGGGAGCGGCGGCGTTCACCAGTCTCGCCGACCTCAACGTCGGCGACGCCATCACGCTCAACGCCAACGCCAACAAGGCGTGCAGCGAACCCGTCAATCGCGTCTCGCGCGTTACGGCCGTGGGTGAAAAGTCCATTGTGGTGGCCGACAATGAAAACCCCACAGGTGGCTACACCGACGCCGAATACGCGTCCATTGCCGCCACGTTCGACACGCTGATCTTCCCGATGGACACCACCGCCTTCGGTGCGCCGACAAACGTAAGTGGTCGTGGCAAGGTCATCCTGTTCTACACACGCTCCGTGAACTCGCTGACCCCGCCATCCACCAACAGCTACACCATCGGCGGATTCTTCTTCGCGCGCGACCTGTATCCCAAGACCGCGCGCAACGGCCTTGCCGCGTGCGCGGCATCGAACGAAACGGAAATGTTCTACCTGCTCGTGCCCGACCCCGACGGTACGGTCAACAACAACAAGCGTTCCAAGTCCGAGGTCACCACGCTCAACCTCGGCACCATTGCCCACGAATTCCAGCATCTCATCAATTCCGGTCGCCGTCTGTACGTGAACACCACAGCGGTCCCCAACGAAGAGACATGGCTGGACGAGGGACTCGCGCATACGGCCGAGGAATTGCTGTACTATCGCATTTCGGGTTTCACCTCGCGCCAGAATCTGACGCTCGCGCAGGTCTCGCAGCAATCGACGCTGTTCAGCAGCTACGCGTCGCAGAATTTCTCGCGCTTCTACACGTATCTCATCAATCCCGAACTCAATTCGCCGTACGCGCCCAACGATTCGCTGGCCACGCGCGGGGCCACCTGGAATTTCCTGCGCTTCGCCGCGGGCCGACAGCCATCTGGTGAAGCCGCGTTCTATCGCGCGCTGGTGAATTCCACCACCTCGGGACGCACGAATCTGTCGAATGTACTGGGCGGCACCGCACAGTTTGCCGACTACCTGCGCGACTGGACCGTGTCGCTCATCGCCGACGATTTCAGCACGGCGACAACCGCCGCCCTAGACGTCCGCTACGTGTTCCCGGCCTGGAATTTCCGCAGCATCTTCCCGGGACTTCGGTTTGGTGGCGGCTCTCCGCTGGGCGTCTATCCCATCAATGCGCGATCGCTCCAAAGCGGCGCTCCGCAACGCATCACCCTGGCCGGCGGCACCAGCAGCTATGTCCGTTTCGGCCTGCCGTCAGGCCGCAGCACGCTGGTAAGCCTGTCGTCAAACGGCGTATCGCTGCCCAGCACCATGCGCTACGCGATCGTAAGGCTTAGATAGTACTGAGACTTCAACTCCTTCGCTTGAGCCGGATCTCAAACAGCTTCGGCCAGTACTTGCCGGTCACGAAGTAGCGATCCTTGGCGGCGTCGTAGGCGATGCCGTTCAGTACATCTTCCTTGCCTGCTCGATCCATTGCGGGCAAAATCCCGGACAAGTCGATCCAACCGACCACCTGGCCAGTCTTGGGATCGATGCGCGCGATCTGGTCGCTCTGCCACACGTTGGCCCACAGTTCGCCCTTGATCCATTCCAGCTCATTGAGCTGCGTGACGTCCGTGCCGTGATCGGTGACGGTAAGACTCTTCTGCACGGCAAACGTCTTCGGATCGCGCCACCGAATGGTGGGTGTACCATCGCTCATGATCAGCGAGGTCCCGTCGGTGGTGAGGGCCCATCCTTCGCCCTCGTACGCGAACTCGCCCTTGGGGGCAAACGTCTTCCAGTCGAACATGAACGCCTTGCCGTCTTTCCAGGTCAGTTCATAGAGCACATCACCAATAATCACGATGCCTTCGCCGAAGTACGGCTTGGGCAGGTCGCGCTTGCGCAGCACACGACCGGACACGAGATCAACCTCGCGAATGCTCGACGTGCCGATTTCACCGGTGCTCTCGAACAATCGGCCGTCATGAATGAACAACCCCTCGGTGAACGCGCCCGGATCGTGTGGATAGGTCGCGACCACCTCAAAGGCGTACGTCGGTGTGCGCGCGGGCGTCGTGGAATCCGAAACCACCGCACTGTCGGCAGCTGGCACCTCCTTGCCACATGCGCCGAAGGCACCCGCCGTGGCGATGAACCCGACCGTGGCCAGTAACACCGCCACGGCAGCGGTACGGGAACGACGCATTGCGGACAGGATGGCCATGAAACGCTCGGGCGTGAACTGAGAGATGCGGGCGGCGAGACTGGAAGCTACTGCGAGCGGGTCGCTGAGGGTAACGGGTGCGCGTGCGTCTCGACCCACCCGCGAAGTGCACGGAGCAGCGCCACCAGATCGCCCAACTGATGATTGGCATTGAGTCCGCTGGGGCTGGGCAGCACCCACAGCGCGGTCTCGCCAAGCCCATCGGTCTGCAGACCCAACAGGGCCTTGGGTCGCGCAAACGCCACGCGATAGGCGCCGATCCCCAGAAACGCAATGACGCGCGGATGGTATTGCGTCGCCATCGCCCGCAAGCGTTCACCACCCGCCACGTACTCAGCCGCTGTCAACTCCGCGGCGGTAGCTGTGGTACGCGACACCATGTTCGTGATGCCGATGCCAAGAGGGAGCAGTTCGCGCTCTTCCCACGGGGCGAATTGTCGTGGTGTAAAGCCCGCGCCGTGCAGCGCCGGCCAGAAGCGATTGCCCGGTCGTCCGAAATGATGTCCCAATGCCGCGGTATACAGGCCGGGATTGATGCCGCAGAACAGCACACGCAAATCCGGCGCAATAAGATCTGGCACGGTGCGATCAACAGCGGCGGCCAGTTCGGCTTTCGTTGGCTTCTTCGGTGCACCCATCGTGGAGATCGCTGACGACACACTCACGGCTTGGCCGTCTTCCCCGCGGCCAGCTCCCCTTTCAGCGCGGCAATCGCCGTCAACGCCTGCATCGGTGTCATGTTGTCCGGCTCAAGCGCCGTTACGGCATCAGCGAGACGCGTCATGGCCGGATCAGCGGGCGGTGCGGCGTCGCCAAAGAATCCCAGCTGCGCGGTGGGCATACCAGGTCGCACCATGTGCGGTCCACGGCGCGTGGCACTGCGTGGCGCCGCATGCGTTTCAGTGGTCAGGCGCGCCGCCATTTGCTCGCCTTCGCCTTCCAGCAACGCCAGCACTTCCTTGGCACGGGCAATCACCGCCGCCGGCAAGCCCGCCAATCGACCCACCTCGATGCCATAACTGCGGTCGGCTCCCCCGGGGATCAGCTTGTGCAGGAACAACACCTGATCGCCCACCTCGCGCACCGCCACTGTGAAGTTGCGCACCGCCGGCAGTTCGTTGGCCAGTTGGGTCAATTCATGATAGTGCGTGGCGAACACGGTCTTGCAGCCAATCGCATCGTGCAGATGTTCGCTCACACTCCACGCGATGGATACGCCATCATACGTACTGGTCCCACGACCGATTTCATCCAGCAACACCAACGACCGCGCCGTCGCGGTGTGCAGGATGGCGCTCGTTTCGCTCATCTCCACCATGAAGGTGCTTTGGCCGCGCACCAGGTTGTCGCTGGCGCCCACGCGCGTGAACAGGCGGTCCACCACCGGCAGTCGCGCGTGACGCGCCGGCACATACGCGCCCACCTGCGCCAGCAGTTGAATCAGGCCGATCTGCCGCAAAATCGTGCTCTTGCCGGCCATATTGGGTCCGGTCAGCACGATCAGTCGCGCGCCCTCGGTCAGCACGAGATCATTGGGAATGAACTTCTCGCGCGCCATCATGCGCTCAACCACGGGATGCCGACCCGCCGTGATTTCCAGATCGAAGTCATCATGCAAGTCGGGACGCGTGTACTGCTCGCGTTCGGCCACGTCCGCAAAGGCGCCCAGCACATCGATCGTCGCCACGCGTCGCGCCACGGCTTGCCAGCGGGCAATCGCCTGCCCCGCTTCACGACGCAACGCTTCAAACAGTTCGCGTTCGCGCGTCTCGATGCGATCAGCCGCCGTGAGCACCTTCTCCTCGTACGACTTGAGCGCTGGCGTCACATATCGTTCGGCACCGGTCAACGTCTGGCGACGCTGATAGTCGTCGGGCACCAGATGCTTGTTGGCGTTCGAGATTTCCAGGTAGTACCCGAACACGCGGTTGAATCCCACCTTGAGTGACGAAATGCCGGTGCGGGCGCGCTCGTCTGCCTGAATCGTGGCAATCGCGTCCTTTCCGCCATCACGCAGCGCGCGCAACTCGTCCAGCTCGCCGTCGATACCCGGCGCAATGGTGTCTTCATCGCCAATCGTCAGCGGCGGGCGCTCCACCAGCATGTGCGTCAATCGTTCCGCGCAGTCTGCTCCGTCGTCCCACTCGGCCAACAACTGCGCCAACACACCGCCCGTGGTGGTGCTATCGCGTATGCTATCGCGTATGCTATCGCGTACATGATCCCGCACGCCACGCGCTGCCTGCGCCACGCGTGGTAGGCGCGCCAACGAATCACCCAGCGCGCGCAATTCACGTGGTGTCGCCCGACCCGCCGCCGCCTTGCTGGCCAGACGGTCGATGTCGCGCACACCGTCCAACGCCTCGCGCAGTGAAGCGCGCCCCACCGCGTCACGCACCAGCACCGTCACGGCGTCCAGGCGCTGTTCGATGGCCGCACGGTCCATGAGCGGTGCCAGCAACCACTGTCGCAGTAACCGTTGACCCATCGGCGTGACCGTGCGGTCGAGCACCGACAGCAGCGTACCGGCCACCTCGCCGCCGCGCAGTGATTCCACCAACTCGAGATTGCGACGCGTCATTTCATCCAGCGGCATCACGCCACCGGGCCGCTCCACGATCGGTCGCGCCAGATGCGGCAATCCACTGGGCTGCAATTCACGCAGATACCGCAACAGCGCGCCGGCCGCGCCGATGGCCGCACCATCGCTCGCGCCCAGCCCGAAGCCATCCAGTCCGCGCACGTCGAACTGTCGCGTGAGTTCATCGGCCGCCATCTGCGCGTCGAACTCCCAGGGTTCGCGCTCCGTCACCAGTGCCCGATCAGCCACCAGTAACGCACGGGCCATGGTTTCATCAGAGCCACCACGCACCACCAGCAACTCACGCGGCGCAAGCCGAGCCAATACGGCCGGTGCATCCGACGCGGACACGATGGCCAGTCGCAATTCGCCGGTGGACAAGTCGGCGGCGGCAATGCCGATGTGCGCGCGATCGCCATCCCGCGCCGTGTCGCGCCCGGTGGCAATGGCGCACACGTAGTTCGCCCGCGCGCCATCCAGCAAGTCGTCGGCAAAGACGGCGCCCGGCGTGATCGTTTCAATCACTTCGCGCTTCACCAGCCCTTTCGCGAGCTTCGGATCTTCCACTTGCTCGCAAACCGCCACGCGATGTCCCTGTCCAACCAGCCGACGGAGATACTCCGCTGCCGCCTTGACGGGAATTCCGGCCAGCGGCACTTCGGCCGCCCCGCCGTTGTTGCGCGCGGTCAGCGTGAGCCCCAGTACGCGCGACGCCGTTTCCGCGTCGTCGTAGAACATCTCGTAGAAATCGCCCATGCGGAAAAACAGGATCGCGTCCTGATGACGCGCCTTGATCTCCCGGTACTGCTGCATCAGCGGCGTCGCCGCACCACTCATCGACCGAGCTCCGCCACGAAACCGCGCTGCCCCTGTTTCTTGAGACGCGTCAGCATCGCGGCCGCCTCCGCGCGCGTCTCATAGCGTCCCACGCGCACGCGAAATGGTTTCCGCTCGCCATCCACCCGCGCCTTCACGCCGCGCGTCGCGAGGCGCTTCACCAATGCCGTGGCTTGCGCGCGCGTGTCGTAGGCCGCCAACTGCACACTGAAAACGGTGGCTGCGGAGACGGCCGCTGCCGGCGCTGGCGTCGTAACGGCCGGTGTCGGCACTGCAACGCCGTTGGCTGTCCCGCCCGCCGCGGTCGCTGCCGCTGCTGCACATCGCAGCTGCAAATCGTTCGCCTGCAACCGCAGCTCCCCTTCGGGAATTGTTACACCGCGCAACGCGGTCACTGACTCGCACGCATGCAGAATATCCCGTTCTTCGAAATAGCTGCGCACCACTTGGATCATCGCCTTCGGTCGCTGCGGCGACTCGGAGAAATCCCGCAGGATCCGTTCGTAGTGGGCGCGTGCCACCGCCGGTCGCCCGCGCAGGATTTCCAGCTCCCCCAGTCTCAGCAATGCTTCCGGAACGCGCGGCGACAATGGCGCATCCACCACCAGGCGCTTCCAGTCGCGTTCGCCGTCGGCCACCCGTTCGCTCAGCACGGCGCGCCAGTAGAGGGCTTCCGCCATGTCATCCGAGGAGGGGTCGGTGTGCGCCACCAATGAGTCAAGCAGCGTGCGCGCCTTCGCACCGTCACCAGCATCCATCAGGCCTCGCGCGCGACCTACTGCCGACGTGACACCAGCCGACGTCTGTGCCCGCACCACTCCGGCGCTCACCAGCAGCCATACGAGACACACCAGCGACGGACGCAGCGCGCGGCGTATCACGCCGCACTCCGGCGACGGGTGCGCAGCGCGCACAACGACAACACCAGCGACATCATCGTCTGTTCGGCATTCGACACCGTGGTCTCCTTGAGGGCGATGTCCGCTTCCAGCAACAACGCCAGCGCGCGCGCACACGCTGCGGCACTCCACTGGTCGGTCACCTTGGTCCACGCGGAAGCCGCCTCGCCCCACGGGCGTCCCGGATAGCCACCGGCTTCTTTCAGGAACGCGAAATATTCCGTCGGCAAACGATTGGTGGGTGTACCCGCGTCGCGACGGGCCCGGCCAAAGGCCAGGGCAAACGCCTGCGTGCTGAGCATCATCACCACTTGCACCGCCGTCACTTTCGGTTGCCCGAGCACGTGCGACACCAGCGTGATCGCCGCCGCGGCATCCTGTCGGGCCACGGCATCCAGCAAATCGGTGACGGTTTCACCACGACGCACGCCGACCACGGCGGTGACCGCGTCGGCATCGATGACGGGAGGTGCCTCCGTCGAAATCCCGGTGTCACGGTGATCGCGCTCGTGCGCCCCCAACGCATAGCTCGCGCACTTGTCGAGTTCTGCGGCCAGCAGCTGCAGATCGTTGCCCACTGCCTGCTGCAGCAGTTCGCCGGCATCCTCGCTGATGCCAACCGACAGCGTGGTCGACGCATGATGCGAAATCCATTTGCGCACGCGCTCCGGTGTCAACGGTGCGAACTCCAGCGCGGTTGACGCACCGAGCAGCGCCGCGTCGGGCTTGGTTCCGGCCAGGCTGGTGAGCACCAGCAACGTGTCGCTGGCCGGGCGGGCGAGATACCGATCGAGTTGCCCGCGCGCCGCCTTCTTGAGCGCCGTCACGTCGCGCAACACCACGGCGCGTCGCTCGGCCAGCATCGGCGGCGTGGCCAGCAGACTGCTCACCGATTCCGCGTCCAGATCGCCACCACGGCGAATCTCGCAGTTGAAATCGCGGGTGGACGGATCGATGGCGGCGTCCAGCAGATCCCGCACCGCGACGTCCTTCAGGTAGTCATCGTCGCCGTACAGGTAATACACGGGTGCGAATGTCCGCGACTGAATGGCGGCTAAGACCGTGCGCTGCGGGGAGGCTTCACGGGACGTGGTCGAACGCTCGGCGCGGGGCGGCATGACCTAAGATACGTTGTCCGGCACCATCACCGGAACGCATGAACCGCAGGACTACGGCCGACCGTCCAGCATCATCGAGTAATCGACATTCACGAACGGTGACGGCATTTCGTCGATCAGCACCGCCGCCGGCCAGATCGGACTCCCGGTCGCCATGGCCTGAAGTAACGCCGGGGACACATACCGGATTTCCGGGCGAACCGGTTCGGTGGCTATCACTGGCTCCATGGCGATCAACGGGGCCTCCTCCGGCAGGGCACCGCGCCACACCAGTACGCCGATCACGGCACTGGCGGCAATCGCCACCATCATGCGGGGCGAGCGCCATCCGGACTGGTATCCCGGGAACGGCATCAGCTCGATATCGCGGCGGCGATCGGCCGCTCGGCGATCCGATCCCGCCCGTGCATCCGGCGCACTCTCCTGTGCGACGCGCTCCTGACGGCATTCCGCCAGCCGCGCCTGCAACCGCTCCTGAAACCCCGTCGACGGCTCAATAGAGGGCATGCTCCGAGCCACCATCAGGGATCGACGGACCATCGTGTCATGAGCCGCACATCGGTCGCAAGCGAGGATGTGGCGCTGGGCAGCGGCCATCTGGTCGCCTGACAGCGTATCGTCGAGATACGACAGGTGATGTTTGCGGAAATTGCGACAGTCCATCGGAGCCACCAACTGCGTCATCGGTTCTGGTTCGGGACGTACGTGCCTGACAGGGAAGTCCCGCGAGGCTCGCACGGCAGGATACCCGCTGGGGGGAACGCGGTTCCTGCGATCGCTTACAGTACCGATACGCGCAACCCCCCGCCGAGGCAATCCCGGCGAGGGGTTTTCCGACTTCTGGGATGCTCGCCGTATCTGGCGAGACCCGGGGCCGCCTAGCGGACCAGTGGCGCGATGATATCCGCGAAGGCTGTCCGCGCGCGGTTGAGGCGCGACTTCACCGTACCCAGATTCACGCCGGTAATCTCGGCGATCTCCTCGTACGACTTGCCTTCCAACTCCCGCAGCACGAACACTTCGCGATGATGCGACGGTAGTTGGGAGACCGACTGCTCGACCATTTCCCGCAGGTGTCGCTTGCGGAACAGGTCGTCGGGGCGGGTATGCACGTCCTCGAACTGCAGCGGCCGCTCGTCGTCCTCGAACTTCGCCTTGATGGTCTGGAAGAGTACGAGCGGATTGCGCGACCGATTGCGCAGCTCGTTCTTCGCCAGATTCGAGGCGATCGTGTAGATCCAGGTCGAGAACTTCTTCGAGCGATCGAATCGACCGATGTGTCGATAGACGCGGATGAAGACTTCCTGTACCAGGTCCTCCGCGCGGTCGCGGTCGCCGATGGTGCGGTACACGAAGTTCAGCAGCCGCCCCTGATACCGGTCGACCAGCTCTTCAAACGCACGTTCCTCACCACCGAGGAACGCGGACACCACCTCGCCGTCGTCCAGTGAGCGCAGGTGCTCGCGCACTGACACGGACTGGGTGAGCGGGGTTGTGAGCGTACGAGCAAGTTCGGCCATCAGTCGAGCCCTCCTCCTGCAGTGACGTGAACCAAGGTCCACGGCGTCAGCGAAAGTGTCACCGGTCGTTCCGGCAGCTCATCTCGCCACGCTCCCACCTATCAGGCACGCCTCGTGCCGCGGGGAACCCCACGGAACTCTTTGGAACCAAATTCTCCAAATACTTACGGAGAAAGGGCTTACGAGTTCCGTGCCGCTCGTCACCATCTACGACGCTCAACCGGTTTTGGATTGTGTTCCCGGAAAGTGGACACTCTTCGAGGACACTACCCTAGCCGCAAGCGAGCTCAGCCGAGTCGAAATCCAGCCGCGTAGAGCAAAGCCAGCGCCGTTTTGGCATCCTGGATTTCGCCCTGTTCAATCATGGACAGTGCCCGTGACAGCTTGGTTGGCACCAACTCCATGAATTCGTCGGCTTCCCGGTGTGATTCTCCGGCCGTAAGCCCCGTGGCGAGAAAAAGGTGGATCTTCTCGTCGGTGAAGCCCGGCGTCGTGTACATGGTGAACAAGTGTTCGACACGTTCAGCACGGTATCCGGTTTCCTCGGACAGTTCGCGATGCGCGCATTGCAATGGGGATTCCCCGGCGTCCAATCGGCCTGCCGGGATTTCATAAAGATAACCGTCCGCGGCGTAGCGGTACTGGCGTATCAACAAGACCTGCGGGTCATCGGCGTCCGCATCCAGCAAGGGCACCACGGCACTTGCGCCCGGGTGCCGGACCATCTCCAGAGAGCCGATAGAGCCATCGGGAAAACGGACCTCGTCGATATCCAGGGAAATCACGCGTCCCTGATAGGCGCGGGTGCTGGATACCTGACCTGGCCCGGTCACCGCCCCGCCTTCTTGGTCACCCGCTTCTTCACTTTGGTGGCGCGCCGCTCGGCCACGTGAGGATGCCCCAGCGAGCTCTTCTTGGCCGTCTTCTTCCGAGGCTTCCGCGGCTTGGGCACATCGTCGCCGGCCAACCACTTCCTGACGGTCGATTTCAGGTAGCGCGGTACCAGCAGAATCGTACCGCGGCACTTGGCAGCGCCACAGCGACAGGCGTAGTAGCGAATGTCTTCCGGCTCGAAGTCGTCCTGCCATTCGAAGCGATAGTCGTAGACGAGCTCCGTCTCCGGCTTGATCGGCTTGATGGCCTTGATCCAGACGCGGTCGTTCTCGATCACCGACTCGCAGTTCGGATCACACGCGTGATTCAGAAAGCGCGCGTCGCTCCCGCCATAGCGCGCGTCCAGCACGATGTCGTCATCGAGCACGAACAGAAAGGTGTGATGACGTCCGTTGTTGTCGTCGTACCGACGATCGGCCTCTTCGTGGGAAATGCGCTGGCCGATGTATTCGTCCACGCGCTGACCGGTGCGAATGGGACGGAGGGCAAACGCGCCGCGTCCTTGAATGCGGGAACGACGCACTTCGTACAGGGGCTGGGATTTCTTGACGCTACGGCTGGTCTTCTTCGCGGGCACTGGATGCGGATAAGGGGGCAGACAGATCAGGAATGGCTGGCCGACGGCTCGACCGGAACGTCCGTCGCTACGTCCGGCTCGGACGGATCGTACACGGTCACGGGTCCAACGCCAAGCGCGGCCAGCGACTCGCGGATGGCGCCCGCATCGCCCACCACCACCGCCTGCAGTCGTGTCGGATCGAGATGCGTGTTTGCCACTCGCAGCACATCGTCCGCCGTCACCGCGCGCACCCGATCGCGATAGGTGTCGAAGTAGTCGCCGGGTAGTCCGAAAATTTCCACGTTGGCCAACCCGCCGGCCACGGCGGCCGTCGACTCGAAGCGAATCGGGAAAACGCCAATCAGGTAACTCGTCGCCAACGACAGCTCCGCCTCGGTGACCGGCGCTTCACGAATACGCGTGAACTCCGTCATGATTTCACGCAGGGCATCGGCCGTCACGGCGGTTTCCACGGCGGTCGAGATCTCGAACGGACTCGCTGCGCGTCGCCAGTCGAACGCCGAATGCGCGCCGTAGGTGTACGCGTGCTCCTCGCGCAGGTTGAGATTGAGCCGGGACGAGAACAACCCCCCGAGAATCGCGTTCATCACCACCAACGGGAAGTAGTCCTCGTGCGAGCGCGGCACGGCCACATGACCCACGCGCAACTCCGACTGCGGCGCGTCGGCCTTGTGGACAATATGGACGCGCGCATTGTCAAAGCGTTGGCTATCGACGGGTTCCGACGCCGGCGCGGCCGCACCGCTCCAGTCACCAAAGCACCGCGACGTCTGGCGCACCGCTTCGTCAACCGTGATGTCTCCGGCGATGATCAACGCCGTGGCACTCGGCCGGTAGAACGCCGCGTGATACGCGGTGATACGGTCGCGGGTCACGCGCGCAATGCTGGCCTCATCGCCACCCGCCAGTCGCGCAAAGCGCGAGGCCGGGGCGTACAACAATCGCGAGAAGAACACGTCGGCCAACCCGCGGGGTTCCGCGCGCAACTGCGCCAGATCGGAGAGTCGTTCGGCGCGCAACCGTTCAAGTTCGTGCTCTGGGAACGCCGGTTCGCGCAGCACCTCGGCCAACACCGAGAATCCGTCATCCACCCGTGACGCGAGTGCCGTCAGTTGCACAATCGCCGAATCCCAATCGGCCCCCGTGTCGAGCGTGCTGCCCAGCATCTCCAGCCGCTGCGCCAACTCCAGCGACGACATGGTGCGCGTGCCTTCGTTGAGCGCGCGCGTGGCCAGTTGGGCAACGCCCTCGCAATTTCTCGGATCGCGCGTGGCACCAGCCTCGATGACGGCCAGAATCGTCACCACCGGATAGGCGTGAATGGGCGCCACCAGAATGCGCAGCCCGTTCGGGAGCACGCGCGATTCGAAGTGCGGAAAGCGATACGGGCGCGGCGTGCCGGGGCCGGGACGGGACGGGGCGGGCGGCAGTGCAGGGGACTTCATGAGTTCGGCGTTCACGCGATCACCGCAGCGTCAGCAACCGCCAAATCCGCATCAACATCGTCAACCGGAGCCGGCAGGTACAACAGCACGGCCCGATTGTCGGGCCCCAGTCGCTCGCGTGTCAGCCTGGACACATCAGCGGCGGTGACCGCCTGATAGCGAGCCACTTGATCGTTGGCGAGACTCGGGTCGCCAAAATAGGTCGCGAACCGCGACAACTGATCGGCGCGCTCGGCCGCAGACTGCAATCCGGTCACGAAACTCGTCTCGATCAGCGCGCGCGCGCGCGCGACTTCTGTTTCGGTGACCCCGTGCTCGTGAATGCGATCGAGTTCCGCCAACACGGCCGCCTCGAGTTGCTCGGCCGACACGTCACCATGGGCGGTGGCATCGACAATCAGCAGGTCGCTGCCCTTGGCCAGATCATACGTGAACGCGCTGGCCTGCGACGCCACCCGTTGTGTGCGCACCAATGACTGCTCCAACCGACTGCCGGTGCGAAGTCCCAGAATTGCCGACGCCAGGCTGGCCGCGTAGTAGCCGTCACTGCCGAAGACGGGCGTGCGGCAGGCCACGAACAGTCGGGGCAGCGCCACCGCGTCGGTCACCACCTCGCGAAGCGTCGTTCCAAAGGTGGCCGACACTGTCATGTCCCGCAGCGGGGGGCGCGGCGCGCCTTGCGGGATGGGGCCGAAATACGCATCAACCAAACGGATCGCCTCGGCCCGATCGAGATCGCCGGCAATGGTCAACACCGCGTTGTCCGGGGTGTAATACGTGCGGAAGAAGTCGGCCACATCCTCCAGGGACGCGTCCGACAGGTGTTCCATCGAACCGATCAGCGAGTGATGGAAGGGGTGCTGCTCGGGAAAACAGAGCGCCGGCAGTTTTTCCCACCAGGTGCCGTACGGCTGGTTATCCACCGACCAGCGCCGTTCGTTTTTCACCACATCGCGTTGGGTATCCAGCTTCTGCTGTGTCAATCCGGGGAGGAAGCGCCCCATCCGATCGGCTTCCAGCCAGAGGGCCAGGGCCAGTTGGTTGGAAGGCAGCGTTTCGTAATAGTTGGTCCGATCCAGCCAGGTCGACCCGTTCAGCGTGCCGCCGGCACGCTGCACCAGTTCGAAGTGTTCGTTGGCTGCCACCTGTTCCGATCCCTGAAACAGCATATGTTCGAACAGGTGGGCAAAGCCGGTCCGCTCCAGCCGTTCATTGGCCGAGCCGACGTGGTACCACAGGTTGACCGCAACGATGGGTGCCGTGTGATCTTTCGAGAGCACCACGTGCAGGCCATTCGGGAGGCGGTAGCTCTCGACGGGAATGCGCATCAGACAATATTGGTAGCCAACGCAGCAAAGCGGTAACCCTAGGGCTTCGCGTTCTTTCCTTTGACTTTCTCCGGAATGCTTCGAACGAGTTCTCACAGCATGGCGTTTCGCTTTGTCCGCGGGATGGCGATGGCGTTCGCCCTGCAAGCGTGCGGTGGTGGTGATGGTCCGCCAGTGCCCACCACGTTCAGCCCAACGGGAGGCAGCACGCTGCAAGTCAACGGCGTGGTCGCCACGCTCGCGGTGCCCGAACCCAAGGTGCAGATCCTTGACGCCAAGGGCGTTGGCATCAAGGGACTGCGCGTGCGCTGGCGCGTGGGCACCAACAGCGGCGTGGTCATCACCGACTCCTCGCTTACCGACGCGTCGGGTGTCGCGTTGTCCAGTGGATGGAGTTTCGGCACCGTCACGGGTACGCAAACACTCACCGCCTCGGCCGACGGCGTGCCGTTAGTCACATTTACCGCGCAAGTGGGACCCGGACCGGCGGCCAGTCTTATCCGCGTCGGGCCAAGCACCCAGGACGCGACCGTCAACACGAACGTGGCGCAGCCGCCGTCAACGCGAGCCGAAGACGCATTCGGCAATGTGGTGCCCGGCGTGCCCATTCTGTTCATCGTGGCCTCCGGCGGTGGCACCATCACCGGAGAACAGCAAACCACCAATCAAAGTGGCGTTGCCACGGCAGGTTCGTGGAAGCTGGGCACCGGCATCGGCCAGCAGATTGCCCGCGCGACATCAGCCACTGCCTCGCCGGCCGGTTTTGTCGCCACGGCGCTGGCCGGCCCGCCTGCGGATCTGGTGAAGGCCGCAGGAGACAATCAGGAAGGCGTGAGTGGTGTGGCTATTGGCACACCGCCAGGTGTGCGCGTGGTCGATGCATTCAACAATCCGGTCGGGAATATCCCCGTGACGTTCACCCCGAACGCCAACTCCGGAACCGTCTCCAACGCCACGGTGCTTACCGATCCGGCCAGTGGCACGGCCTTCGTCGGCAGTTGGGTGCTGGGCAGCGCGCCAACGCAATCATTGGTGGCCACCAGTTCGTCCATCCCCGCCAAGTCTGTCACGTTCACCGCCACCGCGGTCGAGACGGCATTCGACATCGATGTGCGATTCGTCGGTGACGGTGGCACGCCGCAAGTGCGACAGGCATTCATCGCGGCCGCGTCCAAATGGCGGCGGGTGATTGTCGGTCATGTGCACAACGTGGCGATTTCACGCCCGGCGGGCACCTGTGTGTCGTGGGCGCCAGCCATCAGCGAAACCGTCAACGACGTGGTGATCTTCGCGCGCATTGGCGCCATTGATGGCGCCGGTCAGATTCTCGCGCGGGCCGGACCGTGTATCTACAGCACGGTCGATAACCTGCCGATCACGGGCATCATGGAGTTCGACGAGGCCGACCTCACGAACGTATTGGCCAACGGCACCTTTGGCGATGTCGTGTTGCATGAGATGGGGCACGTGCTTGGTGTCGGCACGTTCTGGACGGTGGGTCGTTCATTGTTGACTGATGCGGGGACCGCCGCGCCGTATTTCACCGGCGCCTCCGCGCGGGCCGCGTTTGCCGCCATCAATACAGTGACGTTCTCCGGCAATCCAGTGCCGGTGGAAGGCAACCAGTATCCGGTTGGCACCCGTGACGCCCACTGGCGCGAAAACGTGTTCGGCCGCGAACTCATGCAGGGCTTCGCGAAAGTCGGCGGGATGCCGTTGAGCCGGGTCACCGCCGCGTCGATGCAGGATCTCGGATACCTCGTCAACATGAACGCGGCCGATCCTTATTCCATTTCATCGCCGATTCTGCAGGGATTTCCGCCGTCGGGATTCGAGACGCCGGCGCTGTTCAACGACGAACTGCGTTCGGAGTTGCTTGGCGTTGACAAGGACGGTCGCGTGGTCAAGGTGATTCCGCGACGTACACCGTAACTGCATCGGCCGTGAACGTGAACGCGCCGCGCTTCGTGCTGAAGCGCGGCGCGTTTGTCTTCGACGTTTCACCCCTCCGCCACCGGCTCCTCACTGTGCCCGGTGACATACAACCACAGCAGCTTCGCCACATCGGCCGGCAGGGCAAACGATTCGCGCAACACATACTCCAGCGCGATCGAGCGATTGGCCGAAATGGGGCTGGTGCGCGTCGGTGACGGCAAGGGCGTGAGTCCGTGCAGGCGCGCCAGCACCTCCAGGCGCAACATATGAAACGGATCACTCACCAGCAGCACCCGCGGGCGCGCCGCCATCGGTGCCCGCACCGAGTCCGC
Organism: Gemmatimonadaceae bacterium; assembly: GCA_016720905.1. Lineage (NCBI taxonomy): Bacteria > Pseudomonadati > Gemmatimonadota > Gemmatimonadia > Gemmatimonadales > Gemmatimonadaceae > Gemmatimonadaceae bacterium. The sequence continues at coordinate 61,591 of JADKJT010000014.1, forward strand.
GGTTGACCGCAGCAGTACTGCCGCCCCGTGCATCGACGCCAATGTGGTGCGGCCGGCGCCTTCCAGCAGAATGGCCCGCGTCGGCACCCCGCGGCGCACGGCAAAGCGCCGACCGGCCGCTGCCTCGCTGATCACATCACCGTCGCGTCGGCCACCGGTGAAGATCATGCGCGGCGCGCGCTGCGCATTCCACAGCGCCAGCGCATGATCGAGTCGCGCCCGCAACACAGGTGACGGACGTCCGCTGTACTGTGCCGCGCCGAGCACCACAATGGCGTCGGCATGTTCGGTGCTGCTGCGCGTCGACCAGGCGAGGATGGCGGCCAATACGGCCAGCCACCCCGTCAATGCCACCACGAACAGACGACCCAGGATCCGGCCAAATCGGCGCGGAGAACGGCGGGACATACCGGAAACGTAATGCGGCGGCGTTCGATCTCGCGAATGGTGCGCCAGGGCAGGCGTTACAGCGGCCGCTGTTGCCCGGACTCCGGCGCATCCACGGTAAAACCATCGGCGCGCAACGCGGTGGCGAACGCGTCCTGCGCCGGCGGCTCACCATGCACCAGATGCACACGTGGTGCCCCGCGTCCATTCGACACACCGCCGCTTCGCACCTCACGCAACCAGTGCTGCAATTGCGTGCGATCCCCGTGCGCGCTGTACCCGTTCAGGATCTCCACCTGCGCCTTGAGTTCCACGTCCTCACCCAGTACGCGAATGGTGGGTCGCCGTTCCACGATGCGACGGCCGGTCGTGTGTTCGGCCTGAAAGCCGACAATGAGAATGGTGTTGCGCGGATCGCTGGCGCCGTAGCGCAAGTGATGCAGAATGCGCCCCGATTCCACCATCCCCGACGCGGCGATGATGATCATCGGTCCGCTCTGACTATTGAGCGCTTTCGATTCCTCGACCTTGCGGGTGTACCGCACCAGCGGGAAATCGAACAGGTCGGTGTTGTGCCGCACCAGCGATTCGCTCTGATCGAATGTTTCCGGATGCATGCCGAACACCGCGGTCGCGTCAATCGCCAGTGGCGAATCGATCACAATGGGAATCGATGGGATCTTGCCTTCGCGCAGCAGACCGTGCAGGTCGTACACCAGTTCCTGCGTGCGACCCACGGCAAACGCGGGAATCAGCAACCGACCGCCGCGCGCCGCCGTTTCGCGCACCACGCGCGCCAGATGTTCGCGGGCGTCCAGTACCGACTCATGATCGCGGTCGCCGTAGGTGGATTCACACAAGATCACATCAGCCCCACCGGTGGGCGGCTCGGGATCGCGAATGATGGCCAGCCCCTCGCGCCCGATGTCGCCCGAGAACACCAGACGCCGAAACTCGCCGTTCTCCTTCGCTTCAATCACCACCGACGCCGAGCCCAGAATATGTCCGGCGTCCACGAACTGCGCGCGCACCCCGTCGGTGACCTCGAACCACTTGTGGTAGGGCATCCCCACCATCTGGTCCTGCGTGCGCGTCGCGTCGGCAATGGTGTACAACGGCTCGGCATGCGGACGCCCGCGTCGTTCGAGGAAGTCGGCATCCTTTTCCTGGATGTGCGCGGAGTCGGCCAGCATGATCGCGCACAGATCCCGCGTGGCCGCGGTGGCAAAGATGTCGCCCTTGTAGCCGTGGCCCACCAGAAAGGGCAGGCGGCCCGCGTGATCGATGTGCGCGTGCGACAGCACGATCGCGTCGATCTCGTCGACCGGCAGCGGCAACCGCACGTTCTTCTCGCGGCTCTCCGCCCGGCGCCCCTGAAAGAGGCCGCAGTCGAGGAGGATGGTGCGCGTGCCCACGCGCAGGATGTGACAGGATCCCGTGACTTCGCGCGCGGCACCACTGAATTCAATCTGCACTTCCGCTCCGGAGGTGCCGGAGCGCCGTCAGCTGCCGACCAGCAGCTTCTTCTGCGACTCCAGCTGGGATTCGAGGCGCCCGCACATCAGATCGCACAACTTCATGACACTCTTGTCGGATAACGCATAGTACACGAACAGTCCGTCCTTGCGCCGCTTGACGAAGCCCATCGCATGCAGCACCTGCAGGTGCTTGGAGACATTCGCCTGTCCCAGGCCGGTCTCTTCAACCAGTTCGCTCACCGCCATCTCGCGCGACTGCAACGCATTGAGAATCTGGAGACGCGCCGGTTCGGCCAACGCCTTGAATCGTTCGGCAATCAGTCGAAAGAGTTCGGGCGTCATGTTCATCCGTCCCATCAAGTGTCTCCCAGACGCAGCCAGCGTCGCACGTGCGGTGGTTGGAATGTCACCAATCGGTCCAGCAGCCGGCCCGCATCGGTCTCCATGACCAGCCATTCCTGTGGCGTGCCCCGCAGGAACCCTTCGGCTTCCACGTGCTCCAGCATTGTTACCAGCGACTGCCAATACTGTGCCACATCCAGCAAGCCAACCGGTTTGGTATGCACACCCAGTTGCGCCCAGGTCCATGTCTCAAAGAACTCTTCCAACGTGCCAAGCCCGCCGGGCAAGGCGACGAACGCATCGGCCATTTCGGCCAGCAGTGCCTTGCGCTCATGCATTGAATCCACCACGTGCAGTGCCGTGAGTCCCTGATGGGCGGCTTCGCGTTGCACCAGCGCGTGTGGCATCACCCCGATCACTTCCCCGCCCGCCGCCAGCGCCGCGTCGGCCAGCGCACCCATCAGTCCGGTGCCGCCGCCACCGTATACCAACGCACAGCCGCGCCGTGCGATTTCGGTGCCCATCCGGCGCGCCGAATCCAGATACTCCGGCCGCGCGCCGTCATGGGAGGCACAGTAGACACAGATGCGCTGCAAGGTCGCCGTCATGATCGGAAGCTAATGTCCCTCGCCACTCGACGCCCTATTCGGTGGCCGGTGTGTCGCGCACGAACACCACCGTCACGCGCTGCGCGTCCTGGGTCATCATGGCCGGCGCCCAGCCCATGCGGCTCCGCTCGTTGAGCAGATCGGTCAGCGCGTCCTCGTCCTCACGCACGTGGCGCGTTACGCGCACGATTACCGCCTGATATTCCTTCATCTCGCGAAGGTAGCGTGAGCCACCGGCCGCACGCTACCTTCGCTGGCGAACTCACCCTCTGCACCGCCCGCCCATGTCTGCCGAATCCGCTTCCAGGTTTCCAACGCTTTCCGTTGTCGACCATCCACTGGTCCGGCACAAGTTGACGCTGCTGCGCGACCGGGCCACCTCCACCAAGCAATTCAAGGAGCTGGTGGACGAAATCGCGATGCTGATGGCCTACGAGGCCACCCGCGATCTTGCCCTTGAGCCGATCAGTGTCAACACGCCTCTCGAGTCGGCCACCGGCTGGGCCGTGCGTGGCAAGAAGCTGACATTGGTTCCGATCTTGCGAGCCGGGCTCGGCATGGTCGAAGGCATTCTCCGCCTCATCCCATCCGCCCGCGTGGGACATATCGGGTTGTATCGCGATCACGATACCCTTGAACCCGTCGACTACTACTTCAAGGTGCCGGGCGATGCGAGCGAGCGGGATTTTCTCCTGCTCGACCCGATGCTGGCCACTGGTGGCAGCGCCGCGGCGGCGGTCACATCGCTCAAGCGCGCCGGGGCCACACGCATTCGCTTTCTCTGTCTCGTCGCCGCTCCCGAAGGCGTCGCCCGACTGGCGCGGGAACATCCCGATGTGCCTGTGCTGGCTGCCGGACTCGATCGACAACTCAATGAGCACGGCTACATCCTGCCGGGACTCGGTGACGCCGGCGATCGGCTGTTTGGGACCCGTTAGCCGCGGCCCCACCACCATGGGCCCCTAAGCGAACCACTCCCTCGGCTGGCGTCGCTGCTGGTCGGCGGCATCGATCACCCATGCCTGCGATCCCGCGTCGGTGACCTCATCCGCGACTTTCCCAAACCACAGTGCCGCCTGGGCATCATCGCCAATCCGTCGCCACAGCTCCCCCACCAGATAGGTGAGCACGGCACGCTCCTCGGCCGGCACGCCGCCGAACATCGTCAACGCCTCGGCAAACCGCCACGCGGCCTTTCGACGAAAATAGCGCTCGGCTTCGGAATCCAGTTCGTCCACCGCGCACCAAGCGGCACGCAGATACAGATCCGCCAGGTATCGCGGTTCGCTGCCCTGCCATTCGGCCACTTTGGCCGCATGCTCGTATTTGAGCGATCCCGCCGGCAGTTCACGTTCCAGTGAAGGCGCCAACGATGTCCACACGAATTCCCGCAGCCCTTCGCTTGGTTCGGCTGATTCCCCGAAGTCGCGCTCGACACCCGAAAACCCGCAGTGCGAACACAGATGCACAAAGAACGGCAACGGCTGCATACCCGCGGCGCGCTCGTGGAAATCCGTGCGCTTGCCGCCAAAGCCATTGGTGGCAACGACCGTCTGCGAACGGAAGTCGTTGGCGCAGACCGGACAGGTCAACTCGATCAGATGGAGTGTCGTCATGGGCGGCTACGTGCGGATCAGCGGGTTCCGGCCCGTGGAACGGGCCGTTTCGTTGAGTGTCGGCAGCTTCCCGGCAGGAGTTGAACCACTTTCCGGCGCGGGCTATCTTGCCGCGTCGCTTTCTGCGCGTTTCGTTGTGTGATGCGTATTTCGTTCGGCGAGTGTGATCGACCTGTGATCGCGCCGGCTTCCTGTGGCCCGGGTTGTTGATGTTGATCAACCTCCTCCCTGATTTTCTTGCCGTGCTCAACGCCCCCGATCGCGAGGCGGCGTATCACGCATACTTTGATCGACACCGCGCCCTGCTCACGGCGTATTGGGAGAACTACGTCCTCGAGCCGTCGGGGCCGCATTTCGAAGAGGTGGTGCGCGCCACCGTTTCGGCACCCCGCGAGGACCTGCACGCCCTGTTGGCGCACACCGATGTCGTTGCCTTGGCGCAGCAGGCCGAGCGGCGGGTGCAACAGCTCCTTGAGCCCGATGTCGCTTTCGACGTCGTGTTGATGGTGGGTGTGGGCGCCGCCAACGCCGGCGAACTGGTGGTGGATGGTCGCGGAATCGCGTTCGTGTGCCTCGAGCATTTCACCGGCGTGACCAATCCCGATACGCAGGGACTGGGGCTGGACCCCGAGCTGATTCCGCTATGGCTGGCCCACGAGATCACCCACGTCGTGCGCTATACCTCGCCGTCGTCGCGCAGCGAAATGCGCCATCTCATTGCCGAAGCTGGCGGCTACTACTCGTATTGGGAAACGGGTCGTCACGCGACGCTGCGCGAGCTGCTGGTCAATGAAGGGCTTGCCGTCCAGGTGTCACGGGCCGTGTCGCCAGGCCATGCGGCGTGGGAGTATTTCGGATTTGCGCGGCGTCAGTATTCCCGCATTCGCGAACTGGAGCCGGTGCTCCTTCGCGCCGCCAGCAGCAACTTCGAACACAACGCGCTGGGCTTTCGCCTGCGCTTTCTCATGGGTGGTGTCAGCGACGAAGCGCGCACCGTCGAACGGGTCGTGCTACCCGAACGTGCCGGGTATTTCCTCGGCGCCCGCATGGTCGAACCGGCGGTCAATGCCCGCGGTCTGGCGTGGTCAGTGCGCGCCAGCGCCCACGAACTGGCCATTGCGGCGCAGCCACTGGCAATGGACTTGCCGCGCATGACGGTAGTGAGTTGACTCGGTACTGAGTACCGAGTACCGAGTACCGAGTACTGAGTACTTGGTACTTGGTACTTAGTACTTAGTACTATTTCCCAATACAGAACTCAGCGAATACTCTGTCCAGTACATCCTCGGTGCCAATCGCGCCCACCAGTGCCGACAGCGCGTCGCGTGCCGTCTGTAGATGCACGGCGGCGATTGGGGTAGGGAGCGCGCCGGTACTCCAGCCTTCGATGAACAGCGCCACCTCCTCGCAGGCTTCCCGGAGTCCGCGCTGGTGCCGTTCGCGCGTCACCACCACCTCGTCGTCGGCCGCCCCGTTCTCGGCAGCAAGCGCCACGGCGGCATCAATCCGCTCCAACAGCGCGACCAGCCCTTCGCCCGTTTCTGCGCTTGCGTAGTGCCACGCCGGGTGGCGTGCAATGTGGTCGTCGCTCGCACCGGTCAGGTCGGATTTGGTGTGCACCGGCAGGACCGGGACGGTGGTGAGTGGGCGCACCGCCTCGATGGCCAGTTCGATCTCGTGTGCTGACGCGCCGCAAGCGAGCACCACCTGCGCGCTGGCGAGATAGCGCTCGCTCACTTCGATGCCCAGTCGTTCAAGCGTGTCATTGGTCGCGCGCAGCCCGGCCGTATCCACGAAACGCAGCGGTACAGGTACACGATCGAGCAGCCCGTCGATGGCATCGCGGGTCGTGCCGGCAATGGGGGTCACCAGCGCCCGCGCGTCGCCCAGGAGGGCGTTGAACAACGACGACTTGCCGGCATTCGGTGGCCCGGCAATCACCACCAGCGCGCCGTCGCGCAACAGCGTCGCGCGGGGCCCCGTGGCCAACAGCGCCTCCAGTGCCTGCAGCAGGGCCGTCGACGCCGCCGCAATGCGGGCTGGAGCAATGGGCCCATCGTCTTCTTCGGGGAAATCGATGTCATAGGCCAGGAGTGCTTCCAGCTGAATGACATCGTCGCGCAGCGCGAGTAAGCGCCGCGACAGTCCGCCGTCCAATTGCGCCAGCGCCTGCTGCTGCATCGCCACCGTGCGCGCGTCGATCAGATCGGCAACGGCTTCGGCCTGCAGCACATCCAGTTTGCCATTGACCACCGCGCGGCGCGTAAACTCCCCCGGCAGCGCGAGGCGTGCGCCGGCGGCCACACAGGCCGCCAGAACCATCGTGGACACCACGCGACCACCGTGCGTCGAGAACTCGACCACGTCTTCACCGGTGAACGAGGACGGCGCCGCGAACGCCGTCACCAACGCGTCATCGAGTCGCGCATGGGTAACGGGATGCCGCAACGTGACGCGGGTCGCAACTCGCGGCATCAGGCGGGATGCGCCAAGGGCGCCGGCGATGAAAATCGCCTGCGCCCCGGTCAGGCGAATGATGGCCAGCGCGGCGCGTCCGTCCGCGGTAGCGCGCGCCACGATGGTGTCGGCGCCGCCGGCCAGCAGCGCGGCGCTTCGCGTCACGCCGGTATCACCCCTTCACGACCGGCACCGCGCGTCCGCGTTCCTGCGCGATCAGCCACTGTTGCGGCAACGATGCCAGATTCTGCACCAGATAATACAGGTTGAGGCCCGACGCCATGCTGAAGAAGATGAACAGCATCATCGCCGGCATCATGTACATCATCATCTTCTGTTGTTCATTGGCCTTGACACCCTTCATGCCGATGAACGACAGGATCATTGCGGTGGCCGCCACCAGTACCGGGAGTACGAAGTACGGATCCTTCACCGAAATGTCGGGCAACCACAGGAACGACACGCCGCGGAATTCGATGGTGTTCTGAAACACGAAGAAGAGCGCGAAGAACACCGGCAGCGGAATCAGCATCGGCAGACAGCCGGAGAGCGAGCTGAAGGGACTCATCCCGTGCTCCTTGTACACCCGCATCATTTCGACCTGTAGCTTCTGCGGATCACCCTTGTGCTTGGCCTGGATGGCCTGCAACTCGGGCTGCAGTCGCTGCATGGCCATTGAACTCCGCATGGCCTTCTGGTTGAGCGGCCAGAGAATGAGGCGGACGGCCACACCGAACAACACCAGAATCCACCCGTAGCCGAGTCCCAGCGTCGCCTTCATCCAGAGCAGCAGGCGAATGACGATCGTTGCAAACGGTTGCACCACGCCCTGCAGCCAGCCGCCGTACGGATTCGACGTTTCGAACTCGCGGCCCATCGCCACCAGGCGCTTGAACTCCTGCGGCCCCGCGTACACCTCAAAGGCCGTGGTGCCGTTGGTGAGGGGCAACACGGCGGTCGCTTGGGCGCGTGTTGCCTGCTTCGCGGTACGGACACCACCCGTGACATCCAGTTCGGCAAACGTCTGGCCCGCAGGCATCAGCAGACCAACCAGAAAATATTTGCTCTTGGCGACCGCCCAGGTGAGCGGACCGGAGGCGATCTGCCGTTCACCCGGATCGACCGAGCGAAAGGCGATGCCTTTGGCGTTTCGCTTGTCGGGCTTGTAGGCGTACGACAGGTGCGTGTGATCTTCGGTGGTGTCCGACTCCGACGAATGAAACGATGGCGGCAGATCGACCAGGAGGAACGCGCTGGTCGGCGCATCGGCAATCTCCGCCGCTACGTTTACCCGATAGCTGTCCGGCAGGAACGTGTAGGTGATCGCCACCGCGCGCGCGGCCACCGTCGCATCGTAGCGCACCACGGTCTGGCCGTTGGCGTCCGTGCGGGTGGTGCGAAACGTCTGGCGATCGAGTCGCACCGTATCCCCCGGCACCACCAGACGGAAGGAAAGCAACGGATCACCGGCGTTCGCCAGCTCGGCCGGATCGCCTTTCGTGCGGCCACGATTCGTGAGCGTGGGAAACTGCGTCATCTGCGCGCCAATCAGTGCCGCGCCGCGGTTTGTCGTGCGATACACGGCACGCGTTGTCGTCGTCGCGGTCGTATCGACCGGCAACGCGACCAGCGTATCCGGGACAGACGCCGTCGCGGTCGAGGGTGGGGCGATGGTGGTCGTCGCGATGGCCGCGTTCCCGACCGCCGTTGAGATCCGCGCTGCGGAGGCACTGTCGACTTGCGTCAGTGAATCGGTGGCGACCGGTGCGCTGCCCGGCACCGGTTTGGCCGTCGGAAAGAGAAACTGGCTGACGACGAGTACCATCGCCATCAGGACTACAGCGAGTGCAATGCGGCGAGGTTCCATGATCAGGTCGAGGTCAGCCTCAAGGGACCGGGTCGAATCCGCCGGGCCGGAACGGATGGCAGCGCGCAATGCGTCGCAGCGCCAACCAGCCTCCGCGGAGTGCCCCGTGGCGTTCGAGCGCCTCGATGGCGTACGCAGAGCACGTCGGATAATAGCGGCACGCGCCGCCGAAGATGGGAGACAGCACCAACTGGTAACCGCGCACCGCGAGAATCAAGACAACCCGAGGCACGCGTCCAACAGTCAACGCAGACATGCTCTTTACGGTGTCACCGGCGCCGACGTGTCAGCCCGTGGCGGCAACGTCAGTCGCATCAGACGTTCCGCCGCTTGTCGCATTTCGGCGCGCAGCGCGTCGAAATCACGTTCGTAGGCCGGCGGAATGACCTTGACGACCACGTCCATCACGGGCAGCAGCGGCAACCACTCCAGTCGAACCAACTCGCGCAGCCGGCGCTTCAGCCGATTGCGCGAAACCGCCGTGTGCTTATAGCGCGGAACGACGACGCCCACCCGCGCGGACGCACGAAGGGAAGCGATCGCGCGCACGTCCATCGTGGCGGTGCGCACGCGCTTCCCTTGCTGTCGTACGACGGCGAGCTCGCTTCCGCGCGTCAGTCGTTGCGCGCGCGGAAAGGCCCTTGAGCCGCTGGGCGAATCAGGCGCCAGCGTACTTCGACGGCAACCGCACGGAAATCTGCTTGCGCCCCTTCCGGCGACGGCGGCTGAGAACTTCACGTCCCCACTTCGTCTCCATGCGGGCACGAAACCCGTGCTTGCGGATACGACGGGTATTGCGGGGACGATATGTGGGCTTGCCCATGGTAATTCTCTGGTGTGCGAGGCGCGGTGTGCGTTGTGAGGTGGAGCCTCGTAACATACGCAACGGCATGGCTTTCGGTCAAGGACACGGCAAAGGAATCCCGACCGTGACCGGACTTGTCTGCACTCACGTATGTCGAGTGCAGGTCACGCAATTGACTTGTCCACATGCGAAGGGATAGCTTCGCCCCCCGCCGTCCTTCTGCCCTTCGCCCCCGCTGATGTCGCTTTCGCCAGCCGAACTCTGGGACCGCCTGCGCCAGCGCGCTCGCCAGGTGCTACCGGAGCAGACGTATCGTACCTGGCTGGAGCCCACCGAGGCCCTGGCCGTTGAAGGCGATACGCTCATGGTGGGCGCACCCGACCAGTTCTCCGCCGACTGGAACGAATCCAAGCACGCCGATCTGCTCACCGGATTCGCTCCGGTCGCCCTCGGCCACCCCCTCAAGGTTCGCTTCAAGGTCCACGAAGAACGCGTCGGCCGGGTGCAAATGGACATGTTCGTCCAGGCACCTGCGGCCCCTGTTTCAGCGCCAGCAAGGCACCAGCAGTCGCGCATTTCTACGCCACTGAACCCTCGTTATACCTTTGACCAGTTTGTCATCGGTAAGTCCAACGACGTGGCCGCCGCAGCCGCGCAGGCCGCCGCGCAGGCCCCTGGGAAAGTCTACAATCCGCTGTTCATCTACGGCGATACGGGGCTGGGCAAGACGCATCTGATGCAGGGCATCGCCCACGAATTGCTGCGGCGTACCCCCACCCTGCGCCTCGCCTACGTAGGCACCGAGCAGTTCACCAATGAGTTCGTGGGTGCCATCCAGGCTGGCCAGATGGGTGATTTCCGCCGCCGTTTCCGCGAAATCGACCTCCTGCTCGTGGACGATGTTCAGTTCCTGAAGGGCAAGGAGGGCACGCAGGAAGAGTTCTTCCACACGTTCAACGCGATCTATGAGGCGGGTCGACAGGTGGTACTCACCTCCGATCGACCGCCCAAGGAAATCCCCGGACTCGAGGCGCGACTGGTGTCGCGGTTCGAGTGGGGCATGGTCGCCAACATCGATTCGCCCGACCTCGAACATCGGATCGCGATCCTGCGGAAGAAGGCCAGTCTCGATCACCTCGAACTGACCATCCCCGATGAAGTCATCGAGTTCATTGCGCAGCACGTGAAGTCGTCCGTCCGCGAGCTCGAAGGCTCCATCATCAAGCTGCTCGCGTATGCGTCGCTCAAGCATCGGGACATCTCGGTCGACCTCGCGCGCGAGGCGTTACGCGACAAGCTCCGCGCGTCCTCGTCTTCCGATTTCCCCGATGTGCCCCCCACCACCATCACGGTCGCCACCATTCAGCAGGTCGTGGCCCGTGAATGGGGCGTCACGCCGGACGGCTTGCGGTCGAAGACCCGTACGAAACAGCTCACCACCCCACGCCAGGTGGCGATGTACCTGTGCCGGGAGCTTCTGGCACTGCAGCTGGTGGAGATCGGCAACGCCTTCGGGGGGCGCGATCACTCCACGGTCATCCACTCCCTCGACCGGGTCGCCGAAGATATGGCGGGCGAGCCCGGTTTTGCCGATCGCGTCCTCAAGGTGCGAACCATGTTGGAAACCCTGAGGACAACCGGCCATTTGGGGACCTGAGTCCCCAGCCGATCCACAGAGATCCACACCGGCGGCCTTGTCCACGTGGACGAGTGCGGACATTCGATACCTCTCGACATCGAATGCACATGATCAGGCGTGGCGAAAGTCGTTCGAGTCACGTAGTTTGCGGCGTCTGTCGACACGCCCACATTCCCTGCTACTGCTACTGGTTTCTTCTTTAAAAGAACAACAACAGCAGTCTTCAGCAGTCCTTCCACAATCCGGGCATGCGCTTCACCATCTCGCGCGAGAAACTCCAAGAAGGTCTTCAGGCGGTTACCGCCGCTGTACCGGCCAAGACCACACTGCCGGTACTGGCGAATCTGCTTGTCGAAACAACCGAGCGTGGCATTCGCTTGTCCGCCACCGATCTCGATATCGCCGTCAGCACGGAAATCAGTGCCGACGTCGAGGCGCCTGGCGCGATCACCATCCCAGCCAAGAAACTGGGCGAGATCGCTCGTGAGCTCCCCCCGTCCCCGGTGAAAATCTCGGCGAGCGGTGAGCAGCGTGTGACGCTTGAATGCGGTCGTTCGAAATTCAAATTGCTCGGTCTGCCGCGTGACGAGTTTCCCACGTTCCCCAGCGTGCGCTTCAACGAATCATGGCGCGTGAAGTCGGGTGAATTGCAGAAGCTGATTTCGCACACGGCATTCGCGGTCAGCAACGAGGAGTCACGCCCGATTCTCAACGGCGTGCTCTGGGAATTGCGAGACGATCGCATGCGCATGGTGGCGACCAACGGACATCGTCTGGCCAAGATGGAAGTCCCGGTCGAAGGCAGCACGGCGCCGGCCGGTGACCTGATCATCCCACCCAAGGCGCTCGATCAGATTCGACGGTTGTTTCCCGCCGAGGAAGAACTCGAGATCGCGCGTGGTGACAATCACCTGGGCTTTCGCTCGCCGTTCACCTCGGTCTTCACGCGTCTCGTCGAAGGGCCATATCCCAACTACGAGCAGGTGATTCCGAAGGACAACGATCGCTATTGCCTGGCCGACAAAGGCGCATTGACCAGCGCCCTGAAGCGCATGAGCGTCATCGCGTCCGACCAGACGCATCGCATCAAGATGTCATTCAACACCGGCATGTTGAAGTTCAGCGTCACCACACCCGATCTCGGTGAGGCGCAGGACGAATTGCCGGTGCAGTACACGGGCGACCAGCTCGATATCGGGTTCAACGCCACGTATCTGCTGGAGATATTGCGCTACATGCCCACCGAGCAGGTGCGCCTCACGTTCAAGGCACCAGAGCGCGCCGCCACGATCGAGCCGGAAGGGTGGGATGATCCGGCAAAATATCTGTGCCTGGTGATGCCGCTGCGCCTCATGGACTGAGGCGCGACGCGCTCAGCTTCCGATCACGGTGCCGGTCAAGTGCACGCGCTGCAGCACACGCTGGGCGCGCACCGACGTGGAGGATGTGCGATCGGTGACCATGAGCGTCAAGGAGCTGGCGCTTTCCAGTCGTGTCACGGCACCGCTGACAACAGACACGTGCGCGTCCAGCGTTCCGGTACCGGTTCCGGTGACTTCCACGGCACGCCAAGGCGACGAGGTCTTGCCCTCGATGCGTGTGGTACTGGTTCGACGAATCACCAAGTGCACGCCGCCGCTATCTCTCACCGAGTCGGTCACCACGTAGTCGGCGACCGTCCGTACGATCATCGGGAGGCTGGCGCGACACACCAGCTGCACCGTGCTGTCGCGCCACGTGTCACCCACGGCCAGACTTGACGGAACGCGCAGCAGCAGATCGCGCACCAGAGCGAGGGCCCCGCTCTCCGGCCGATCGCACTCGTTGACCAGCGGCGGTTGCATCGCCACCCGCAACGCCAAGGAGTCGAGGACGGCGTCGAAACGCAGGCTGTCGATGGCAATGGGTGTTGAGGACAGCGCCGACGTGACCGCGTAGTCATACACCCGGCCGGTGGCACTCAGGGTGCCGCTTGGGCGGCGTCGCAGTCGCACGACGATCTGCGCATCGCTGGACACATTCTGTGTGTCGCGACGACCCGCGCTGTCGCGTTCCAACTCGGTGGTGCTCCGGACGCGATACCGCGTGTCGGTGACCAGGGCCGGCATGGCGTAGCGAACCGCCGCTGTTGGCTCCGGGACTGGTGCCGGTCTGGGCACAGGCAGCGGTGCCGGCGCCGTCGTTGGCGCGGGCCGAGGTGTCGCCGCGGGCGCGCACCCACCGGCACCCACCAGCAGCACCGCACCGAGCCATGCGGCCAGCCGTCGGTGTCGGAGCGCGGAAGAAAGCAGCACTGGCGATGCGAAAAAAGTGGGGGGAAGTCGACGACCTGTAAGCCGGGTTCTGTCGGTCCACTCACACGCGAACGCGTTTGTGAACCGGACGGTCATTCCTCTCGGCGTTCAGTCACCCGAACGCTCCAGCAGCCTACCCGCGGCTCGATGTCGTGAGACACCGTGGTCGAGACGGACCGTCTCTCGCCGCTTATTTGGCCTTGCTCCGGCTGGGGTTTACCGCGCCGTCACCGTTACCGATGACGCGGTGGGCTCTTACCCCACCATTTCACCCTTACCCCGACATGGTTGTCACCAACCACACCGTGGCGGTTTGCTTTCTGTTGCACTGTCCGTCGCATGAAGCTCACGCCGCATGCGCCCAGGCGTTACCTGGCAACCTGCCCTGTGGAGCCCGGACTTTCCTCGGTGCATCAAGTCGAAACCCGACGCATCGCGACCGTCCGGTCGACGACTTCCCGTGCTGCAATATACCGACATCAACCGGCAGAGGATCCTGTCGGGCCCAATCCGCCCCGCGAACACCGGCTCCGCGAACGCCGGCTCCGCGAATTCCCCGCGTGGTGATGACATCGCGGTGACGGGGGATCCTATCCTCGCCACATGCCGACCTCGCGACGCATCACCAGCGAGGTTCATCACGGAGACACGCGAGGACTCCCCATGACACCCGAGATGGTTCGCTATCGCGTTCCAGCCCGCACATCCCGTACGCCTGACGCACGCCATGAGCCTACTCGCGGCGGCGCAGTGGCCACATTCTTGACGCCCAACGAGCGATCGCGCGTCGACGCGGCCGGGCATGGATGCTACGTCGCCCTGCATCGCGAGTCCCTTGAAGATCTCATGGTGGATCTGCGCACGCGCGCGGTGTCGGCGGTCCTGGTCTCCGTGGCGCGCTACCAAACCCAGCACGCGACGCAGGTCGCGCGTCTGGTTCGCGAATTCCCGAGGGTGCCAGCCGTCGCACTGCTCACGACCACCGAGCCGCGCACCACCCAGTCCGTGCTGGCGCTCGGCCAGCATGGGGTGCGCTCCCTTGTGGACGCGCGTGACCCCAAGGGGTGGCGCGAGCTGCGGGAGTTTGTAGCCAGCGAGCAGGGCGACCTGATCGAACAGCGCGCCCTGGCACGCATCCGCGAAGAGTTGATGGGCGCGCCTGCTGATTGTCTGCGCTTCTTCGAAGCCCTCTTTCTCTCGCCCTCGCACATCTCAACCGTGCAGCAGATCGCCCGCGCGAACGGGGTGGTCCCCAGCACGCTCATGAGTCGATTCTTCCGCGAGAAGCTCCCCGCGCCGAAACGCTATCTGGCCATGGCGCGCCTGGTGCGCGCCGCGCGCCTCTTCGAAAATCCCGGCCTGAGCATCACGCACGTCGCCAATCACCTGGAGTACTCGTCCGCGCAGAGTTTCTCTCGGCACGTGTCGTTGCTCATGGGGTGCACGCCGATGCAGTTCCGCCGCCAGTTCGATGGCGCCCGCATGCTGGACGCGATGTGTGATCAGCTGGTGCGGCCGTACCGCGAGATCTTGTTGCGATTCGAGCCGTACGGCATCACGCCGCAATGGAGCGTGTTGCGCGAGGCCCACTGACCACCGGAGCACCCGACGGTGTCGCGCGCGCAGCGGGCGCGTAGGTGTCGCCAGGCGTTTCGTCGGTGCGCGGGGCATGAGTGCCCGGCCCGGCGGGCGCTCCGACCACCGCGAACTCCGACGTATGACGGAGTGCAACCGCCCGCATGCGTGCGGCCGCCTGCGAGAGTTGGCCGGCACTCCGCGACAACTCCTCGATGCTGGTGCGCTGGGCCACCGACGCATCGGCGGCACTGCGCGCGCTGCCCGAGGCGCGCTGCGCCGATCCGTCCAGGGAATCGAAGGCCGTGACGGCGCCAGCGGCCAGCGAGTTCTGGGTCTGCGCCAGTGCCGCCACCGCATCGCTCTGCTCGGCGATGCGCGCGATGCCCTCCACCATCGTGGACAGCGCACTGGTGGCCTCGCGGGCAATGGTGCCGGCATCCGTGACTTCGCGGGCCGTGTTGTCCATCGATTGAACGGCTTCCCCGATATCGTCACGCACGCGTTGGACCGTGCTGGCAATGACCTTCGCGGCCTGCGCGCTCTCACCCGCCAGTTTCCGGATCTCATCCGCCACCACGGCGAAACCAAGCCCCTGGTCGCCGGCGCGCGACGCTTCGATGGCCGCATTCAAGGCCAACAGGTTCGTCTGTCGGGCGATGCGCGAGACGGTCGCCACGAACTCACCCACGCGCTCCGATGCGGGCGCCAGACGCTGCACGCGCTCGGCCGACGCACCAACATCAACACTGACGCGCACCAGCGTTTGCGCGGCGCGCTCAATGGCCTCGCGACTCCTTGAGGCGATCGCATCCACGTGGTTGGCATCGTTGGCGGTTCGCTCGGCGGTCCCGCGCGTCGACTCGGCGGTGGCCAACGCCTGCTGGCCGGCCCGCAAACCGGTGGCCGCCAATTCGCGCTGCTGCAACAACCCCTCACTGAGCTGTTGGGCGCCGCTCGCGACATCGCCGGCGCGACGCTGCAGCACGCTGGCCGCCCCATGCACCTGAATGGCCACCGCGGCCAACTCTTCCGCTTCACGCTGCACCGTTTCGATGAGCAGCGTCAGTTCATCGAGCATGCGATTGAAGCTGTGCTCGAGAAAGCCGAGTTCGTCGGCATGGCGCGCGTCCGCACGCACGTGTAACTCGCCGCGCTCCACCTGTGCCATGCATTCGCGCGTGCGACGGATTCGCCGAATGAGTCGCGAGGGCATCTGGATCACCTGTTGCGCCACCACCAGCAACAGCACCGCCGCCAACAACACCTGGGCCCACGGAGCGGCGTCGGCGGGCCGCAACATCGCGTAGCCATAGCTGGCGGCCAGAAACCCGACCACCGATGCGCCGGTCGTGACGTAGCCCAACGAGGGACCACGGTCGAATGAATACGGCACGATGGCGAGAATGTACGTGAGCACCAGCACCGGCGACCCGAACAGATACACCACACTGCTGATGAGCAGCGTATCGAAGACAGCGAAGACGTAGCGCAACCACCAGCGATACCATCGCGCCTGGACGCCGATCGTCGACAAGACCCAGTTGAGACCAATCGCGGCGCAGAAGGTGGCAACCACGATTGAAATCGGCACCTGCGCGAGCCCCAACCGAAGCCCCGCGATCAGCACGCCGGCGATGAAGATCGTGCTCCAGAAGCGTCGCCGACCCGCTACGCGAAACGTGGCGAGGTCTTTGGCGCGTTCTTCCTCGAAGAGGGCCAGAACGCTTGGGGCGAGGGCGGCGGGTGTCGGCATCTCTAACTGGACGCCTGATCCCCTTACGGCGTATCGGAATGCCCTGCGGGTGCGCTCGCCGCGCGGAGACTCAGGCCGACGGCATTTCGGCAAGGAGCGCTGAGGCAGTCACCAGGGCGCGCACCTCAAGCCCGGTGGCCTCAATGGCCTCGCGGCCGCCTTCTTCGCGGTCGACCAAGGCCAGCACCCCAACCACGGTGCCACCAGCCGCCTTGACCGCCTCAACAGCCTTGAGGGCCGAACCTCCGGTGGTGATCACATCTTCAACCACCACGACCCGGTCTCCCCGGACAAAGGGACCTTCAATCAGCTTCCCGGTCCCGTGCTGCTTCGCCTCCTTACGAACGGTAAAGGCCCGAACCATCTGGCCTTCGCCCCGTTCGGCGGCCAGCGCACTGGCGTGCGCGATCGCGTAGGAGATCGGGTCGGCTCCCAGCGTCAATCCGCCAACAGCATCCACTGGCCAACCCGTGGCGTTCAAGGCCGCCAGAGCCAATCGTCCAATCACCAATTGCCCCTCGGGACTCATGGTGGTGAGTCGGCAGTCCACATAGAGGGAGGAGCGGCGGCCTGATGCCAGCACGAAATCGCCCCGCTTGGCCGATCGAGTGGCCAGCAGGGCGATCAAGATGGAAAGCGCGGTCGGGCTGGGGGGCACGTCAGCCGCGACCGAACAGTCCGCGCATCTTGCCCATCAGGCCACTCTTCGCTTCCTCGGTGGGTGGCGTGGCATTGCCGCCCTTGTCGCAGTCCTGCGCCGCAACCGAGAAGGCCTCGGAATAGGCGCGAACTGAGGGATACCGATCGCCAGGCGCCTTGGACAACGCCTTCATCACTACCGTCTCGATGGAGGCCGGAAAGGTGAGCGTGGGCTTGGCTTTGTTGAGCGCCACCGGTGGCTGCGTGAGCAGCTGGGAGAACAGCTCGCGCGGTGACTTGCCGGTGTACGGCAGCACGCCGGAGAGCAGGTAGTAGGCGATCGTGGCCAGCGAATACTGGTCGGCCGCTGGGCCAACCAGTTCGCCCGACAAGGCCTCCGGCGCGACGTACATCAGGGTGCCAACGAAGAAGCCCGCGCGCGTGAGTCGCTGATCGGGCGCGGCTTCTGTGTCGGCCGCGATTCCGAAATCCAGCAGCTTCACCACGAATGTCGCGGGATCGTACATGACGTTCTCGGGTTTGAGATCCCGATGCACGATGTTCACGTCATGGGCAGCCTGCACGGCACTGCAGATCTGCGACATGATCTCCGCAACCTCTCGGCAGGGCAGCGGCCCCGACTTGTCCGCGTGCTTGTCGAGGATCTCACCGGAGGCCCACTCAATCGCCAGATAGTAGCGCCCGTCTTCCTGTCCGTAGTCTAGGGTACGGATGATATTGGGGTGTTCTACCCGTGCACCGAACTGCGCCTCGCGCAAAAAACGCGCGACAGCGGTTTTATCCTGCTGCAGCTTTTCGCGCAGCACCTTGAGGGCGACGGTACCGTGTTTGGGATGATCGGCACGAAAGACCGTCGAAGTACCACCTTCGCCGACCTTTCCGCGTATCGTATATCCGGCCAGCGTCGTTCCAACTAGCGTCTCGATAGCCACGAGGCGAACCTAACGCAGGAAAGCAGCCACGTGCAAGACAGCATTTCATCCCATATGACTTTTCTTTCGTCGCTCAGGTCCCGCCGTGCGCGGCGAATCATTGGCGGTGGCACTGTCCGTACCGCCCTAGTCGGTTTGGCGCTGCTACTCGCGGCGTGCGTGAAGAACAGCACTGTCGGGGATCCCGCAGCAGGAGGGCCACCCCGACCAGGCGGGCTCCCCGGCGCCCCCGGCGCCGGACTGACGGGTGCCGGTGAGATGCAGCGCCTGTATCGCGCCATGGGCCTCATTTCCGGCGCGGGAACGCTTTCGTTTGTCGCGTCGGCGTCATTTCTGACGGCGCCCTCGTCGGACACCACTTTGGTGCTTCTGGCGCTGTCGCTGCCGTCACGGTCGCTCGCGTTCACGCGGGAGGGCGATCGGTACGCCGCCGAATACTCGGTCAAGGTCGAGGTACGTCGCGGACCGACGGTCGTCTCGCAGGTTGATGCCAGGGAATCGGTCAAGGTACCGACGTATCGAGAAACGTCGCGGACCGACGAAAGCATCATCTGGCAGCAGTATCTGCGATTGGCCCCCGGTCGCTATTCGCTGGCGATTGCCCTGAAGGACGAATCCGGCCTGCGGAACGCGTCCGAAGAAGTCTCGCTTGAGGTGCCGCGTCTGACCGCCGGCGCGATCGCGACCCCAATCGCCGTCTACGAAGCGATTCCCCGCACATCGGTCGATTCGCTGCCGAGACTGCTGGCTCGGCCGCGCAGCACCGTCACCTTCGGTGTCGACTCGTTGCTCCCCGTGTACCTCGAGGCCGTTGGCCCGCAGGCTCCGCCATCGGTAACCGTGCGCGTCATCGGCGACGGGGATCAGGAACTCTGGGTCAGCACGGTAGAGCTGGCGCAACGCCTCGAAGTGCGTAGCGCAACCATTGCCGTGCCGGTCACGCGACTGGGCGTTGGCATTTCGAGCCTTGTGGTCACGGCGGCCGGGCGCAGCGACACGGCGCGCACCCGACTGCTGGTCAGTCTGGGCGACGATCTACCGATCGCCACGTTTGACGAGATGCTCAACTACCTCCGCTATTTCGCCCCCGCCGACCGACTCAAGCCATTGCGCGAGGCCACACCGGTAACGCGCTCGGAAGTGTGGGCCAAGTTCCTCAAGGACACCGATCCCGTGCCCGGAACGTCGGAGCACGAAGGGCTGCGTGATTACTTCGCCCGGATTCGCACAGCCAATCAGCGCTTTCGCGATGATGGTCCCATTGGGTGGCAAACCGATCGCGGCACGGCGTTCGTGGCGCTCGGAGATCCCGACAACGTGTACGACACGGGACTGCAGGATCCGGGTGCCCGCGTGCGACAGCAAGTGTGGGAATATCGCGCGCTGCGGTTGCAGCTGGTGTTTCTCGATCAGACGGGATTCGGGCGGTGGCGTCTGGGAACGTCGCAGCGCGCCGAGCTTGAGAACGCGATCCGCCGCAAACTCTCGCTGCAGCCGTGAGCGACGTCGCCAAACCCACCGCGCCACGTCTCTTCCTGGTCGATGGCTATGCCCTGATCTATCGGGCGTTCTTTGCCCTCATGACGCGTCCGCTGTCCACCAGTCGTGGAGAGAACACGTCCGCGGCGTGGGGCATCGCCAATTTCTTGAAGCGCTTGCTGAACACCCACAAACCCGAGTTGCTGGGGTGGGTGCATGACTCCGGGGCAACGTTTCGCGACGATCTGTACCCCGACTACAAGGCCACACGCGAGAAGCTCACCGACGAACTGCAGGCGGATTTCGATCGCGGGCTTGAGCGCATCACCCAGTTGCTGGCCGCGTATCACATCCCGGTCATGGCGGTACCGGGGTTTGAGGCCGACGATGTGATCGGCACCCTGGCGATCAAGGGCGTCGAGGCCGGCTACAACGTGGTGATCGTCTCCGGTGACAAGGATTTCCAGCAACTCGTGCGACCCGGCGTGTGGCTGCTCAATCCGGGTCGTGGTGGACCGGCGAGTGTCGAAGAGTCGTGGGTGGGCGTCGAGAACGGCAGTGACCGTCTCGGCGTGCCGCCGGAACGCGTGGTCGACTATCTCGCGATGGTGGGCGATACGTCCGACAACGTGCCGGGAGTGAAGGGCATCGGCGAAAAGACGGCGCAGGAACTGATCGCGCAATTCGGGCCGCTCGAAGAGATTCTGGCGCACGCCGCCGAGGTCACCAAGAAGCGGCCGCGTGAAGCGCTGTTGGAACTGGCCGATACGGCGCGGCTGTCGAAGCAGTTGGTGACTATTCGTTGCGACGTGCCAATCGCGTTGGACCCGAAGGCCCTGCAGGTGGATGTGCCGGACCTGCAGGCGTTGCGACACCTGTATCTCGAGCTCGAGTTCACGTCGATGCTCAAGGATCTCGGGGTCGCGGATGTCACCGCGTCACCCGCCACGGGGAGTGCGTCGGCAACGGCAACGGCGACGACGATTCCGCCACGCGCGTCAGGCGCACCGACTGGCCCGGATCGACCGGACGCGCCGGACGTGCGCGCCAGCGACAGTGGTGTGTCCGTGCTAGCCGATGCGACGTATGTCACGGTGGACTCGATGGCGGCGCTGGACGCGCTGCTGACGCGTGTGCGGGACGTGCCGTTCATCGCGCTCGACACCGAAACCATCACGGACGTGGATTCGCCGGTTGTCGTCGATGCCTTGCGCGCGCATCTGGTGGGCCTGTCCATCGCCGTGGCACCGGGCGAGGCGTACTACCTGCCGTTCGCGCACCGCGGAGATGACGGCAGCGGAAATCTGCTGCTGCTCTCGGGGGAATCCGGCATTGCCGGTCGACGCATCAACGCGGGGACACCGGAAGCGGTGAATCTCCCACCCCTCGACCGCACCGAGATGGCACCATTGCGCGCGATGCTGGAAGACGCGTCGGTTCGAAAGATCGCGCAGAACGCCAAGTATGACGTGCTGGTATTGCGCGGCTGCGGCGTGCGATTGGCCGGGCTGGAGTTTGACACCATGCTGGCCAGCTACGTGCTCGATCCCGGCCGGCGATCCCACGGTCTCGAGGTGCTGGCCCTCGAGTTTCTGGGTCACACGATGACGTCGTACGAGCAGCTGTGCGGCAAGGGGCGCTCGCAGCTGCCGTTCAATGTCGTGCCGGTGGATGCCGCGCGTGACTATTCGTGTGAAGACGTGGATGTGGCCATGCGTTTGCGCGCGCGGTTCGAGCCAATGCTCGCCGACCATGGGATGCGCGAGCTGTTGGCCGACATGGAAGTGCCGCTGGTTGAGGTCCTGGCTGAGATGGAATGGGAGGGTATCGCCATTGATCTCGCGTGGTTTGCCTCGCTCAAGACGCGATTCAAGGCCGAGCGGGAAAAGGTGGAGCAGGCCATTTACGGGGAAGCGGGGGAGGAGTTCAACATCAACTCCAATCCGCAGCTGCGAAAAATCCTCTTCGAGAAGCTTGGCTTGCCGGTCAAGAAGAAGACGGCGACCGGGCCGTCCACCGACGCGAGTGTGTTGCTGGAACTGGCCGAAGACGGCCACACGTTACCCACGTTGTTGATGGAGTATCGGGAACTCTTCAAACTCGAAGGGACCTACATCGATGCGCTGCCGCGGATGATCAATCCGCGTGATCAGCGCCTGCATACCTCGTATAACCAGACGGTCGCGGCGACGGGTCGGTTGTCGTCCAGCGATCCGAACCTGCAGAACATTCCGGTGCGACGCGAATTGGGACGCGAGATCCGACGGGGCTTTGTGGCGCGCGATGGATGGCAGTTGCTGTCGGCCGACTACTCGCAGATCGAGTTGCGGTTGCTGGCACATCTATCCGGCGATCCCGCCTTCGTGTCGGCATTCCGGGCGGGCGGCGATATTCACCGGCAGACGGCGGCGATCATTTTCGGCGTTGATCTGGCCGAGGTGACGGGTGAGATGCGCGCGCGCGCGAAGACCATCAACTTCGCGACCATTTACGGACAGGGCGCGCATGCACTGTCGCAGCAGCTCAAGATCGCGCATGCCGAGGCGAAGGCGTTCATTGAGACCTACTTCGAGCGTTTCGCCGGCGTGAAGGCGTTTCTGGAGCAGTGCGTGACGGATGCCAAGCAGCGCGGCTATGCGGAAACGCTGTTCACACGCCGCCGCTACATTCCGGAGCTGGCCGAGCGCAACCGCAACATGCGAGCGTTCGGCGAGCGGGTCGCGGCCAACGCACCGATTCAGGGATCGGCCGCCGATCTCATCAAGATGGCGATGATCCGCATCCATCGGGCATTGGAGCGTCAACAGCTGGCCTCTCGCATGCTGCTTCAAGTGCACGATGAACTGGTGTTCGAAGTGGCCCCTGGGGAGGAGCCGACGCTCCGCGCCCTGGTCAAGCAGGAGATGGAGGGAGCGACGTCACTGAACGTGCCCCTACTGGTGGACATGGGGGTGGGTCGGGACTGGGTGGCCGCAAAAAGCTGAGAAGATCGGCCCCGATCCTCACGGCGTGCGCTCTTGCACTTTGCACGGAATCCCGAGTGGTGCAAGAGTCCTACGGCTCGTGAAAGCAGTCCAGTGATGAGCTAATGCATTGCTATATAACAGGTTAACGGTCAATTAGAGTTACGGCATCGGCGTTGCTATGAAGACCGGCAGTGGGCGAGACTCCATCCTCGCCGGCCGGCGCTGCCGACCTCAAAATTCCGAGCTTTCGACCGAGAGAACCGCATGTCCAACTCCCGCACGGCGAGAGGCTTCACCCTCATCGAATTGTTGATCGTGGTGGTGATCATTGGCATCCTCGCGGCCATCGCGATCCCGAAGTTCCAGAACACCAAGGGAAAGGCGTTCGCCACCTCGCTCAAGAGTGATCTGCGGAACTTGTCGTCGGTGCAGGAGGACTACTTCTACTACAACGAGACGTACGCCACGGGCATGGGGTCTTTGACGTTTGTGCCGTCCAAGGGTGTGATCATGACGATCACCGAGGCAAACGGACGCGGCTGGTCGGCCACCGCGACCCACCCCTCCGCGGCGCCACTCACGTGCGCGGTTTTCTATGGTCAGGCGTCGCCGGTTGGTGCGGCGACGGCCGAAGGACAGGTGGCCTGCCAGTAGCGCGCCCCCGACTGGCACCCACCTCTGAACGCCGGCCCGGATTCGGGCCGGCGTTCGCTATTGTGGCCGTCGCGGGACAGGCGCGGGCCGTTAGAATGCCTGCCATGTCCGATCTTCCGTCGATCGCCCAGGACCCTGATCACCAGCGCCGTACGGCACGCCTGCTGGCGGCCAACCGTGCAGTGGGTGCTCGCGAGTTCACCAAACGGCGCGATGGCATGATCCACGCCATGGACGGCGGTGTCTGGTTGCATCGGCACGTCTGGCTAGGGCGTCCGATGGTGCATTTGGTGAGCACCGATCAGGCGCGATTGCTCGCGTATGGGGCCGCCCTGGGCATTCCGGCCAATCGCCTGCAATACAAGCCACTGCGCGATCCGCGCACCGCGCTGCGACGCGACGCGTGGCATTGGGATCTTGGCGGACCGGTGTATCCGCCGGCGGACGAACGGCTACGACTTCCTACTTGATACTCTCCAGCGCCCCCGCCTCCACGCGCAGCCAATCGGCATCGGCCAGGAGTGACGCCTGCAACGAGGGATCCTTTCGGAAGAGACGAAAGGCGCGCGCGCGTGCCCGGACACGACGCATCCGGTCCCCATACCGCAAGTCACTGCTGGCCGACGGAATCAACGACGCGAAGAAGGCCAGGGCCCACCACGGTCCGAAGGCCAGTCCCACCAACGTCGTGAGCACGACGTAGGACGCCAACACCAGGACGAGGCCCACGATGAACGTGCGCATCGGCGGTTCATCCAGCGCGGTGACGTTGCGCAGGGCCAGGTAGCGCGCGAGCCGAATGGGCACGATGTGCGTGACACGACCCCACAAGCTGATCGGGACCATCACGGTGGCAATGGCCATCTCGCGCACCACGAAGCGCGCACCGAGTGAGGTCGAGAGATCGATGGACACGTCGTGGACATCGATACGGGCGTTGGCCAACCGTTCGCGCCACGCGCGCAACCGTTGCTCAAAGAGATCGATGCGTGCCGACGTGGACGCATCATTCCGCGCGCGCAGCGTCTGCTGGGCGCGTTCGATACGACGCACGAGCGCCAGCGTGCGAGCCAATGGGGGCGCGCCTTCGTCCACGCTCGTCTCAGGCTCCATCAGCGCCACCAGTGTTTCACTCAGCAGCTGGATGCGCTCGGCGTCCGCGCGACTCTCGAAATTGAGCGTCATGGCGCGGAGACGCTGCTCGATCAGCTCCGTCAGTGTCGCCACGGTCGAAGGGCCGCTGCCAAGGCCGTCCACGTCGATCGGCTCGCCCACCTGCAGCAGGATGCGCGTGCGCGGTTCCGCCTTTCGCTCAAACAGCAACCCGATGGGCACGATGCGAATGCCCTGCACGCCGCGTTCGTCGCGCGCCATCAGCGCCATGCGCGCGAGGCCCGTGCGGACAGGCGCCATGTACGGCTCGTCATGCGTCTTGCCTTCCGGGAAGACCACAATGCACGATTGCTCGGCGAGTGCGTCGGCCACGGCGGCAAATGATGCGGCGTTGCGCGCGGCGTCGGGCACCGTCGGCGCCGGCGCGCCATCGGGTGTTGAAGACTTCTCGTCGGCCGAGCGACGGAGGGGGACCACGCCGACGGCGCGCAGAAATCCCGCCGACAGCGGATTGGCAAACAGTGTCGCCTTGGCGGTGAATCGTACACGCCGTGGCGACGTCCACCCCACCACCATCGCGTCGGTGAGGGAATTGGGGTGATTCGCGGCCAGAAACACCGGTCCCTCGCGCGGAATGCGCTCGAGATTGGCGATGCTCAGCGAGCGATAGTACCAATGCAGGGCGATGCCGATGACCGGCTTGAGCGCTTCATAGAGCACGCGAAATGCGGTTGCCGGAGGGTGAGCGGACTCGTGTCAGTTGGCAATGGTGCGTGCCGTGGCATCTGCCGCCCGCGCCGCCCGTTCACCCTCGGGCACGTTGACAAAGGCCAGCAACGCGCCGCCCACGACAAAGAACGCGATGACCCAGAGGATGGCCACGCGGCTGCTGCCGCTCTGTCCGACCGCGACGGCAAACACCAGCGGGCCGAGAATGCCACCGAACTTCTCGAACACGGAGTAGAAGCCGAAGAATTCACCACTCTTGTGCTTCGGAATCATGTTGGCAAACAGCGAGCGGCTGAGCGCTTGCGTGCCGCCCTGCACCAATCCAACCAGGCAGGCCAGAATGTAGAACTCGCGAGTGGAATCGATGCCGTAGGCGAAAATGCAGATGCCCGTGTAGACCACGAGGCCGAGAAAGATCGAACGCTTCGTGCCCAGTTTGCCGGCCAGGGCACCGAAGCCAAAGGCAAACGGAATGCCGATGAACTGCACCAGCAGGATGGCGGTGATCAGGTCCTGCTGTCCGATCCCGATTTCCGATCCGAAGGCCGTGGCCATCTTCACGATGGTCTGGATGCCATCGTTGTAGATCGTGAACGCCAGCATCGCGAGCGCGGCCTGCTTGTAGCTGCGCAGCTCGCGCAGCGTCTCACCCAGGCGCGTGAACGCTACGACGAATGGATTGGCGGTCGCGACTTCATCCGCCTCGATGGTGCGCGGCGGTTCAGGCACCCGTCGCAACACGGGAATGGAGAACAGCAGCCACCACACGCCCACGGAGAGAAACGCGAGACGGGAAGGCAGGGTGGCTTGGGCCGGCGTCAGTCCGTCGCCTGATGGCAATCCAAAGGCGGCGGGGTTGGTGATCCACGCCAGGTTGATGGCCAGCAACAGGCCACCGCCGATGTATCCCAATGCGTATCCCGCGGTCGAGACGCGATCCATCTCATCCTCGGCGGCGATATGCGGGAGGAGCGATTCGTAGAAGGTCATGCTGCCGCTGGCGCCGGCCATCGACAGCACGAACAGGATCGACGCGAACAGCAGCTGACCGTGCTGAATGAGGAACATCAGCGCCGTGGCCGTCACGCCCAACAGCATGAAACCCACCAGAAAGCGCTTCTTCGCCGCCTTGTAGTCGGCGATGGCACCAAGGATGGGCGCGAGGACGGCAATGAATACCGCGGCGACGGTGTTGGCGACACCCAGCGCCTGGGTGCCCTGTGCCGGTGTCATGCCCGCAGCGGCGACTTTCAAAAAAAAGATTGGAAAGACGGCTGTGGAGATGACCGTCTGCATCGAGGAGACGGCCCAATCGTACATCGCCCAGGCCCGCAACTCGCGGCGGTGCAGACCAAGGGCATTCAGGATGCCGCGGGAAGCCGATTGGCCAGTGGCCATGGAGAGTCTCGTAATGAAAGGGGAACTTCGACAGATTAGTGTCTGTGTCAGTCACCCTTCTGTCCAGTCGGTTACGCGACGTAGTGCAATCTGCCGTCTGGCGGACCAGCGCGTTCATGCTGATCTCCAGTGCCGGTGTGTTGGCCTGCGATCGCGCGCCGGCGCCGGGAAATCGCGAGTCCACTGTCGGGGTACCAACGGACAGCACGGGCGCGCTTCCCTCCGCCGGACCCGTAGCAAGCGGCTGGAACGTCGATGCCGGACCGTTCCTCGTGCTGCCGACCGTGGATGGCGGACTCGCGGCGGGCTCAGTGCTTCGCCCGGAAAGCACCGAACTGACCGTCGGCGATACGGTCGGGATCGGGGTGGAGCTGGGTGATGGACAGGTCGAACTGTTCGCCCGCGGAGGCCGTGTCGGTACAGCGCGGCTCACTGTCGAGAGCGCATCGCGGTCGGAGCCTGGATGCACGGCCTGGCCGGTGGCGCGGCTCGCGGTTGCGGATGGCTCCAGTGCGCCCTGGACCGCGGCGTTCGCGAAAGGACGGGTCGTTGCCATCGCACTCGACTCCATCGAGGGGCTCTCGTCTCGCGATTCAACGCGGTTGGCGGTCGATCTGGCGCGGCTGGCGTCGGCGCTGCCGGATGACACCGTGGCCACGTTTCGTGGACTGCCGTTTGTCGTGCTGCGCGCCTGGCGCACCAAGGGACTCGAGACCGACTTCATTGTGGCCACTCTGGCCCGGCGGGTGAATCAGGAAGACGCACCCCGCGAAGAACGACTGGTTGTGGTCGTCGATCAGACCGGAGCGGATTCGCGAAAATGGGCTGTCGCGTGGCACGAACGCGCTTCCGGCAGCGAAGACGAATTGGTGGTGGCAGAACCGCTACTGGCTTTTCGCGCCGGTCGGTCCGGCGACGTGCACCTGTTGTTTGGCCGTGACGACGGCGTTGCGCTTGGCGCCGCTGTGCTGACCCGAGGGACTGCCGGATGGCGCCTGCAGTGGGAGAGCGCGGTCGCCGGCTGTAACTGACGCGCGGCGCTGACTGGCGCGGCCCTGTTGCGGGCGACACGTTTGCGGGGATTCGTGCTCCGGTCCCCATGCCCCGCCTCCGATGCGCATCGCTTACCGTCAACTCCTCAAGGCCGCGTCAGCCGCGGCTTTCCTCGCGCCGTGGTCCCTTCCGGCGCAGACCACGGAACCCATCAAGTTTGCGCGCTACGCACATGTCGCGAACGATGGCAGGATTGCCTTCACGTATCAGGACGATATCTGGCTGGCCGAGCCCGACGGTGCCAATCCGCGACGGCTGACCGCCAACGTGGCGCGCGATTTCATGCCGCGCTTCTCGCCCGATGGCCAATGGATTGCGTTCACCAGCAATCGCATGGGCAACAACGACGTGTACATCGTGGCCGCGAGCGGGGGTGAACCGAAACAGCTCACCTGGCATTCCGGCGATGATCAGGCGCTGTACTGGACGCCCGACGGACGCGAGATCGTGTTCACGAGCAATCGCGGCACGCATCCCTTCGGCTCGCCGCTCTATCGCATAACGCTGGACGGTTCCGCACCGCGCCCCATGGCGATGGACTTTGGACGCTCGGGCATGATCAAGCAGGACGCCACACAAGTGGCCTTCAACCGCACACTGCCCAGCTATTGGCGCAAAGGATATCGCGGCAACAGCAACGCGGACATTGCGGTACAGGATCTCAAGTCGGGACAGATCACCGAACTCACCGATACCGATCTCAAGCAGTACAAGACGGCGACGCACGACGTGCATCCGATGTGGGGTGCGGATGGATTGATCTACTTCGCGTCGGAACGAGACGGCATCTTCAACATCTGGCGCGTTCCGCCAACGGGCGGGTCACCGCAGCAGGTGACGACGCACAAGGAAGACGGAGTGCAGTTTCCGGCGATCTCACCGGACGGTCGGCATCTCATTTATGAGAATGATTTCGACCTATGGACGCTGGAGGTGCCGGGTGGCAAGCCGAAGAAGTTGGCCATCCGGATGGCGTTCGATGCGAAGGAGAACGAGGTGGAGGTGCTGACCACGACCAACCGCGCCGATGGCTTCGCGCCTTCGCCGACGGGTGACTATCTCGCGGTGGACTTTCACGGTGAGATCATGATCGTGCCCGCCGAAAGCGGCGTGGGCGAAAAGACGTCGGTGACCAGTTCGCCCTGGCGTGAGCGGTCGCAAGTGTGGAGTCCCGATGGTCGTCGCATTGCGTACATCTCCGACGAGTCCGGTGACGAGGAAGTGTGGATGTACGACATGGCATCGGGACAGCGCCGCAAGCTGACCACGCAGCCATCCGTGAAGGCCGACATTACCTGGGCGCCCAACTCGCAGAAGCTCGCCTACACCGGTGCGAACCGCTTGTGGGAAGTGGATGCGACGGGTGGTGCGGTGCGCGAACTGGCGTACAACGAGGCCGGTGGTTTCACCCTTGGCGCCTATACGTCCGACGGCAACTGGCTGAGCTACACCAAGCGCGATGACGACCAGAACGCCGACGTGTTTGTCTTCGACGTGCGCGCGAAGAAGGATGTGAACGTGACGAAGAACCCATTCACCGACGGGAACGGGATCATCACACCCGACGGTCGTCATGTCGTGTTCACGTCATCACGCGACAACGGTATCTCGCAGCTGTTCGTCGCATCGCTGGCAAAACTCACGGACGATCCGAATGATCCGCTGGTGCGCGAACGGCAGCGGCGGGCGGCGGGGAATGGCGGCGGCGCCGCACGCACCGAGCGCGCCGACTCGACGGCGAGTGCGACCCCGGCGCCGCTCTCGGTGCGCATCGATGCCGAAGGCATCGAGAAGCGCGCCATGCAGCTGACGCGCGGAACGATCGGCGTGGGTGCGTTCTTCCTCGCCCGCGATGGTCGGTCGATCACGTTCACTGTTGGCGGCGGCGGCGGATTCGGCGGCGGACAGGGCGCGGCGGCGCCGGTGGATCCTGAAAACCCCAACGTGGGACTGTTCAGCATTGGAATCGACGGACAGAATCGCCGTCGCATTGCCGGTGGCATGTATCCGGGCATGATCCCCACGGCCGATCGACGCGCCATCTTCTTTCGGCGGGCAGCGCGCGCCGGCGGTGACAGCGACGGGGGAGCCGTCGCGGCCGGCACCGAGATTTCGAAGCTGGTCATCGCCACGCCGCAACGCGCCGATCCGGTGGCGTTCAGCTTCCCGGTACGCGTGGATCGACGGGCCGAGTGGAATCAGCTGTTCGAGGAGTCGTGGCGTGTGATGAAGTACCGCTTTTACGACGAGAAGATGCACGGCCGCGATTGGGACGCGATCAAGTCGCGCTACAAGCCACTGCTGCGCGCGGTTGGCACCAACGAAGACGTGTACGACCTCGCCAACGAAATGATCGGCGAACTCAATGCATCGCACACCGGCGTGAACGGACCGCCCAGTCGCGCCATGCCGCGCGTGTACACCACGCGCTTCCTGGGTTTCGAACTTGAACCCAGTGATGCCGGCCGATACCGCATTGGACACATCTACCGTGAGGGGCCGGCCGACAAGGAGTGGCTGGGGCTCGCGGAGGGTGACTACGTGATGGCGATTGACGGGGCAGAGGTGAAGTCCGGCGACAACTACTGGAAGATCTTGAGCACCACCGTCAACGAGTACATCCCGGTGAAGGTGGCAAAGTCCGCCACCGGCGAGAATGCGCGCACGGTGCGCATTGCCAGTGTCACCTCGCTCACTGACATCAAGTACGAGGAGTGGGTGGCCTCCAATCGGGAGACGGTGGAGAAGGACACCAAGGGCGATATCGCGTATGTGCACATCCGCGCCATGGACCAGCCGTCATTGGCGCGATTCCGCAACGAGATTGACCAGTTCTCGAACAAGAAGGGCATCATTGTCGACATCCGATACAACGGTGGCGGCAACATCGATCAGGAGATCATCGATATCCTCGAGCGGCAGCCATACCAGTTCTGGAATCAGCGCACCGGTTCACGCACCTGGGGCCGTCGCCCGCGTCAGGCCATCGCCGGGCCGAAGGTCATGATGGTGAACGCGCGTTCCGGGTCGGACAGCGAAGTCACACCCATGGCGTTTCGCCAGCTGGGCCTCGGTCGCATCGTCGGCAATCCCACCGCGGCTGCGGTGATCGCCACTGGCAGCTACAACCTGATCAACGGTGGCACCATTCGCACGCCTGGCTCACTGGTCATCACGTACGATCCCACCCGCCCGAACAACTACGGTGTGAATCTCGAAAACCTCGGTGTGCCACCCGATGTGTGGGTGAAAAATTCGCCGATGGATGAGCTCAAGAAGTTTGATCGCGAGCTCAAGACGGCGATTGAAGAAGCGGTGAAGATGCTGAAGGCCGGGGCGCCGAAGAAGATTACCAGCGAGAATTGAGCCGAAGGAGTCACCAGAGGGCACCGCTGGGAGTTTGAGACAGGCGTTTGGAGACGGGAGAATGAAGACGGGAGACGGGAGACGTCCGGCCGGATACTCTGCATGTCGGCTGGACGTCTCCCGTCTCCCGTCTTCATTCTCCCGTCTCCATAGAATTCAGCGTGCACGGCGTCTACTTTCCGCCTCATGACTGAACCGCTTGCTCCCGCTCTCGTCGCGCGCGTCGCGACCGAACTGTCCATCAATCCGCAACAGGTTCGCAGCACGTTGGCCCTGTTTGCCGAAGGCGCCACGCTGCCGTTTGTCGCCCGCTATCGCAAGGAAGTTACCGGCGGGCTGGACGAGGTCCAACTGCGTGACGTGCGCGATCGCGCTGAATACCTCCATGAGATGGAAGAGCGTCGCGCGGCGATTCTCAAGAGCATCGATGAGCAGGGCAAGCTGGACGCCGCGCTCAAGGCGTCCATTCTGGCCGCCGACACCAAGCAGGCACTCGAAGACCTGTACCTGCCGTTCAAGCCCAAACGCCGCACTAGGGCGATGATCGCGCGCGAGCGTGGGCTTGGACCGCTGGCCGAGGTATTGTGGGACGGCGCGATGGATGACGCGGCGGTGCTCGTTCGTGCCGCGGAGTATGTGCTACCGGAAGCGGACGGAAAACCGTCCGAGATACCGAGTGTCGATGCAGCGTTGCAAGGCGCGCGGGACATTCTCGCCGAGCAGGTGGCCGAAGATGCGGTGGTGCGTGGGTGGGTGCGCGAAGTGACCCGCGCGAAGGGCGCGGTGAAGAGCAGTGTGATTCCCGAGAAGCGCAGCGACGATTCGAAGTTCAAGGACTACTTCGAGTATACCGAGGCGCTGGGAACCATTCCGAGCCACCGTATGTTGGCGATCCGTCGCGGTGAAGCCGAGGGCGAGCTGTTCTGGCGTGTTGAAGCGCCGGTGGAAGAGATCCAGGCGCGCATGGCTCGTGATGTCACCGGCACGCGTCGGGCCGTACAGCAACTCACGCTCGTGGCCACCGATGCCTACAAACGATTGCTGTCGCCAGCCATTGAAGTGGAACTACGTGTCGAACTCAAGACGCGCGCCGACGAGGAGGCGATCACGATTTTCGGTCGCAACCTCGAACAATTGTTGCTCTCGCCGCCAGCAGGAGAAAAGCGGGTGGTTGGCCTCGATCCCGGGTTCCGCACCGGTGTGAAAGTGGCGGTGGTGAGTGCCACCGGTGCCCTGGTCCATACCGACACTCTGTATCTGCATCAGGAAGACCGTTTCGCTGGCGCAATCCGTGCGTTGGCCGAGCGGTTCACACCGGAGCTCATTGCGATTGGCAACGGGACAGCCAGTCGAGAAACGGAAACGCTCACCAAGGCCGCGCTGCGCGAGCTCGATGTGCCGGTGAGTGGTGCGCGTCCCCAGGTGGTGGTGGTCAATGAGGCGGGCGCGTCGGTGTATTCGGCGAGTGATTTGGCGCGCAGCGAATTCCCCGAGCTGGACGTGTCGTTGCGTGGCGCGGTGTCCATTGCGCGCCGTTTGCAAGACCCGCTGGCCGAGTTGGTGAAGATCGATCCCAAGTCGATTGGCGTGGGCCAGTATCAACACGACGTGAATCAGGGGCGTCTCAAGCAACGACTCGATGATATCGTCGAAAGCTGCGTGAATCGCGTCGGCGTTGAAGTGAACACGGCGTCGGCCGCCTTGCTGGCGTACGTGGCCGGAATTGGTCCGGGTCTCGCGCAGAGCATCGTGACGTTGCGCGATAGCAAGGGCGGGATCACGTCGCGCGCTGACCTCAAGGCCGTGCCACGACTGGGCGCCAAGGCGTTTGAACAGGCGGCGGGTTTTCTGCGTGTGCGTGGTGGCACCCATCCGCTGGATGCCAGCGCTGTGCATCCTGAGCGGTATGCGTTGGTTCAGCGCATGGCGTCTGATCTTGGCGTTGACGTACGCGCCCTGGTTGGCAACGAGGCCTTGGCCGAATCCATCGAGCTCGCCAGGTACGTGAGCGATGATGCCGGTATGCCAACGCTGCGCGACATTGTGGCCGAGCTCAAGAAGCCGGGCCGCGATCCGCGCGCGGGTTTCGAGCCACCGGCCTTTCGCGACGATCTCACCAAGCCGTCCGACCTACTGTCGGGCATGGTGCTGGAGGGGGTCGTCACGAACATCGTCGCCTTTGGATGCTTCGTGGACGTCGGCGTGCACCAGGATGGATTGGTGCACGTGAGTCAGATTGCCGATCGCTACGTGAAAGATCCCAATGACGTGGTGAAGGTTGGTCAGCGGGTGAAGGTCACGGTGCAAAGCATCGATCTGGCGCGCGGTCGCATTGCCTTGAGCATGCGCAAAGATGGCGGTGTGGCCGGCGCACCAGCTGCCTCGGGTGGCGAATCGGGTGGTACGCGCGCCGATGTCCGCGCCCGTGAGCCGCGAGAACGGGCGGGGCAGGGCGGGTCACGAGGAACAAACACATTACCGGGTGGGCCGGGCTTTGTGCCGACAAAGGGGGCGGTGGCGCCGAACGGGATGCGGTTCAAGTAGCGGGAGCGCTTTCCCGCTCGGGAGGTACCTACCATGACGCGATGAAGCTACAGTCGGTTGAAAGGCGTTGGCCGACAACGCTGGTTCCTGCCCCACCTCTCCCAGCACTATGCCGGGTCCGTACGTGATTTGACCGCGTTGGCGGCCGCAGCGCCAGCTGATCGCGGGCTGCGTGGCGGAACACTGAAGCGAAGCACTAGAACGCCCGACGCGCGCCACGCAGAACGTTGCACGGCGCCTCGCGCGCCGAGCCGAGACAGCAGCGCTGGCCCGTCCTCGGGCAACACGAGCCAGACTTCTCGTTCCGAGACAGCAAGGATTCGCTCGGCCTCCTCTTCAATCCACGCATTAGGACTCGATACGACAGTCCCATCGATACGCGTCGCACTTTGATCTGCTTCCGGCCATCGTCCGTACAGCACACGGGTGCCCCGCAACTGGCACTCTGTTCCAACCGTCTGCCCGACGAGTTGTTCACGACGCGGATGCCACGCTGTGTAGTAGCGACACGCGGCGAGGAAATGCGCCGATACATACGCCACTGGCACCGAATGGGGCTGCTTGCCGATGTACTCCATTGCCGAGGGGAGCTCGACTCTGTGAGCCGGCGCCTGAATACTTTCGACAGCGCCGCGCACGGCACCACCGAGCGTGACTATCGAGATCACCAGCATCGCGGAAAGCCGCAGCGACAGGGGGGCGCACTGGATGAGCCTCGACAGGCCGGCGCCGAAGCTCATCACAATCATCGGTGCTGCGAAGAGCAGCAGGCGGGGTTGCATCGGCCAGCGATGTAACATCGACGCAAGCACTGCAAGCAGGAACGGCGCCACAAGGAGTGTGAGCACAAGCGAACGTTGTTGCACAAGCGTCCATGCGCCGATGCCCGACACCACGAGTGCGGCGGACAGCGATCGCCGCGGCAGCCAAGTCTCGGCGGCCGAGCCAAACAACAGATTCAACCAGAGCTCGCGCAGCGTTCGCGCCAGACCCAGCAAGGTCTCAGGAAGCCCGAACTCGATGAAGTTCCCTTGCCAGTACGATTGCATTCCTTGAAGCGTTGATGGCGAGCTGTAGATCGTCAGAAATTGAAAGAGAAATGCGATAGCGGCAGGGAACCCGGCCAATAGCAGATGCCCTGCTGCTGAACGCGCGCGGTATCTCCATAGCGCGACCATCCCGGTGGCACCAGCGCCCGCCACTATGAGCGGCGCCGCCGTCGAAATCAGGGCCACAACGAACGCCACGATGGCCCACACAGCAAGCGTCCGGCGCTCGCCGCGCTGCTCAGCAACATCGAGGGTCACTTGCATCATCGCGGCAGTGGCCAACAAGTCGAAGCTGTACGATTTGAGCTCGACTGAATAGTCGAGCAGCAACGGTGAAAAAGCCGCGAACGCCGTCGCAAAGAGCGCTCCGAGCGGATCGAGAACTCGACGGCACACGCGGTGCAACAAGACGAGGGCGAGCACGCCTGCGACACACGGTAGCCAGCGCAGCGCCACTTCGCTGCGTCCGCCGAGCTGCACAATACTCCATTCGGCGGCGACGAACGCGAGCGGCGAGAGCTGTACCGAATCCAACGGCTTTAGCAATTCCGCAGAGGATCGCGTGAGAAAATTGAGAGCGAGAAACGCTTCATCTTCCCAAAGCGGCCGTGAACCGACCAGACGCGCTAGACGCAAAAGGCTCCCGACTATGACAAAACAAAGTGTCAATAACGCGAGTCCCTTCGCGAGGCCCGGCGCCATAGAGTTGAATGGCCGCGCAGGGAGATCAGCCTCCGTTCGCCCTTGTTTGCCCTCGTCAGTCATGGAGTCGCTCTGAGTTGAGTGAAGTATCATCGATCAATCTGGCCCGGAAAAAACTGCGGACACCGGCCCTGGAGGACGGCTTAAGTTGTCGAAGGCAGTTTGTCGCAAGCTGATCACGATGCTGACCGCAGATGTCGGATAGCACCAAGCGAGAGCCTTGCATTCAGTGCTCTTGCGACAGAAAGCGGGCAAGACGCCGACCGGCAGGCCGCACTGACCACGACGTTGAAGCTGAGCCGCGACAAAGCGTTCGTCGAGAAACTGGTGGACATCGTCGGGTTGTACCTCAATTCGCCGGATCGCGTGCTGGTGTTGTGTGTCGATGAGAAGTCGCAGATTCAAGCGCTGGATCGGACGCAACCGGGCCTGCCGCTCAAGAAAGGGCGGTGCGGGACGATCACGCACGACTACAAACGCAACGGGACGACGACGCTGTTTGCCGCGCTCCGCCTGCTGGATGGCCACGTGATCGGCGACTGCATGCCGCGCCATCGGCATCAGGAGTTCATCCGCTTTCTCAAGAAGACCTACGACGAAACGCCCGCCGACCTGGTCCTGCACCTCATCGTCGACAACTACGGCACCCACAAGCATCCGGCTGTCAAACGCTGGCTGAAACGGCATCCGCGCCTGCACCTGCACTTCACGCCGACGTCAAGCTCGTGACTCAATCTCGTGGAGCGCTGGTTTCGCGATCTCACCGACAAGCGCATCCGACGTGATACCTTCGACAGCGTGCCCGATCTCATCGCGACCATCGAGGACTACATCAGGAAATCGAATCAGAACCCACACGTCTTCGTCTAGACCGTTTGGGTGGAGAAATCCTGGCGAAGATCGCCAAATGTTAAAGAAGCGTTAGACGCACTACACTAGCGCGTCCAGTCGCCGGGAACATCACGTCGTGCGACGTCGATCATATCGCGAGTGCTTCACCTGGGACGCATGCGCACCAGGCTCGGCGACAACGAAGCGATACTTTCCACCCTTCGCCATGGTCATCGCGTGAGCCAACTCCAGATCCAACAA
Source organism: Gemmatimonadaceae bacterium (assembly GCA_016720905.1). Taxonomy (NCBI): domain Bacteria; kingdom Pseudomonadati; phylum Gemmatimonadota; class Gemmatimonadia; order Gemmatimonadales; family Gemmatimonadaceae; species Gemmatimonadaceae bacterium. The sequence goes on from JADKJT010000014.1 coordinate 98,152, forward strand.
CTCAAGCACGCGGGCCACGCCGACGATGTCAGCCGACGCAAGGCCCCAGGAGATCGGCAGGTCGACAAGAACGGCAGACGCGCCCAACGCGAGCGCTTTAAGTATGTCGGTGCCTCGCGTGAACTCATTGGCGATCATCACAGGAGTTCCCGGCGAAACGGCCGTTACGATCTCTCGAAGGCGCAGGATCGGCGCAACCGGCAATGCAGCGGCCACAATGATCCCGCGCACACCAGCATCCATAACCCGTTGCGCATGCATGGCGTCCACAACGCCCGATGCCACCACCGGCAACGCCGAGGCCACGCACAAGTTGGTCAAGGCGGATTGCGTCCACGGCGTATCAAGTGAGACCACAATCGCTCCAGCGCCGAGCACACCGGCCCGCGCCAGACTCGTCTCAGTGCTGGTGGCCGACGAGCAGACCATCCATGGTGCCGCCTCCTTTACCGACTGCGCATGCGCTGGCGGTACGCTCATGGCGTCGCTGACGATTGCGATCGTCGACGCGGCATGCGCGCCGAGCAGGACTTCCAGTTGGCGTGAACTGTCGTCATAGGCCGCGTGGCGCCCCGCCAGAATCGGTGATTGCAGTGTGCGCCCGAAGAGCACCGTTGTGGGGTCGATGTGCGCCACGTCTGCGAACATGCGCGGAACGATCCGAATCTGCTCCAACGCGTCGCGAAGGCGCGCCGTCAGCGCAGCGGGTACAGATCCTGGTTCCAGCCCCGGATCGAGTGCATCAAGGACATTGAGCCAGTCGTCAGTGACCTCCCGCGAATATCGCGTCGACCATCCACAGCCGGTGAGCGAAATGAGCGGGGCGCCTGCAAGCAAAGTCGCCATCGCTTGGATGACTTCGCGGCGCGATCTCAGCGGTTCAGTCATTGGCCGCCGACCCGAACGATGGATGAATTCACCGCCCTTATTGAGCCGGTTCCGGTGAGCGCCATTGCCGCCACGAGTTCGGATGTGAGAATCTCCAATACGCGAGCAACTCCCGCTTCACCCGCGGCGCCCAATCCCCACAGGACGGGCCTGCCAATCAGTACTGCCGTCGCGCCAAGCGCGCATGCCTTTAGAACATCGGCGCCACGACGTACGCCGCTGTCGAGAAAGACCGGTACACGTCCGGCTGCTTGTCGCACCACGTCAGGCAACGCCTCAATGGTCGAGATGCAGCCATCCAGCGCACGACCACCGTGGTTCGACACGATCACGCCGGCGGCCCCAAGCCCGATGGCCATGTCGGCATCTTCGGGCGAGAGAATCCCCTTCACCAGCACCGGCAGGCCGGAAGTCTTGACCAGCGCTCCGATGAACTGCGATCGGGACGTCGTGAAGCGAGGATGCAGGACTGCGCCAAGATCCCCGAACGCGCGTGCGGTATGCCGCCCCGTAACTGTTCGTTTGAGTTGACCAGCGAAGTGGCGCGCGCGGTCTTTGGCTGGCAGATGTGCGAGGTCCCAACGCACTGAACGTTCGCCATTGGGTTGATATGGCTCGTCAATCGTCAGGATCAAGGCCTCCGCACCTGCTGCCTCGGCTTCATCCACGCGACGAGCGCCGGCCTCGGGGTACATCTGCGCCCACAAGTGCCCCTGTGCTTCCGCGGCGATCATGCTCAGCGGCAGACCGAACTGGCTCACACTCATCGTGATGCCATGCGCGGCGGCGGCACGATAGGTGGCGCGCTCCGCGAGTCGATTGATATCGACCTGAGCAGACGTCGGTCCGACGATAATCGGAACGGGCATGACGCGATCCAGGACCCGCACCGACGTGTCGAGGGCTTTCGACGGGACCCCGTTCGCGCTCGTGACTAGGGAGATCCAGTCGAATGCGGCGTGGTTGCGACGAAGCGTCGATTCGCTGTTCGCCGCACCCTTCACGAAGGCATAGACCCCCTGGCGAGACCTGAGCTCGCATCAACGCCTCAAATATCGTCTAGCAACATGCTCTGTCTTGCCTCCAGGTCGAAAATCGCGCGATGGTCAATTGCGACTCTATCGCACCCAGCACCACGTCCGCGACCGGCGCACGCAGGGAGAGGAAACCGGCGGCCACGGCGGCGAGCAGCATCACCGCATGCTCGAGGTGCTGGCCGAGATGACCTCGGGTCGATCGCGAACACATGCCGTCATCCTCCCGCCCGCCCGGAACTGCGCCAGAAGTTCCTGCACGGGGAGCGGTATGGATCGTAGTACGTCAGGTACCGTATCGTGCGCGTTTCATCGGCGCCATGAAGGAAGAAGTCGGACGACAGCAGATATTGCTGCTCCAGCGAGTCCACGAACCGCTCCAATTGGGCGCGATCCGGAAGCAACTGATACAAGCTGACCGGAATCCGCGAGTAGATGGAGTAATGGCGGGGGAACCGGATGTTCCCTGCGGCCAGAACATCCTGGGCGAAGGCGTGGAGTCCAGCGGCGTCCAGGTCGAGGTAGCTGAGACGCGACCGGACGGCCGAGATGATACCCTGCGGCCAGCCGCCCCGGATTCGCCACCATCCAAGCAGTCCACCAAGAATGGCCACAATCCCTGCCAGGAACCGCCGCCGGCTGAGGCGATTCCATACGCGCTTTTCGTGCCCGGTGGCCACGGTCACCGAAGCACTCCAGCGGCCGACCAGAGGGCCATCGCCGAGATCGTCAGCGAGGGTTGCATTGGCGCGGATGTCGGGAACGCACCGCTGCCGAGCACCACCAGATTGGGCACGCCATGGTAGACGGAGTGCTTGTCGAGAACACTGGAGGCCGGATCGTTACCCATGACGGTGGTCCCGATGATATGCGCCTCGTTGGACGTCGGCGCATCGACGGCGATCGATTCCACCGGAAGGCCGGCCAGAAACTCGTCCATCATGGCAGGCACCCGGTCGATTGCGCGCTGGGTGTAGGGCGACGGCGCATCATGCCTCACGATTGGCAGATCCGGCCGCGACGGGTCGAAGGCGACTAGGTTGTCGTCGTCCCCAAGGGATTCGAAACTCACCGTCAGGTTCATCAGCTGCCGCCAGCGGCCGCGCTCGAGCCGAACCACGACCGGATTGAGGGTCTCGACCATCGCCGCGGCGCGTTCTGTCCGATGGACGCCATCATAGAACGCGTAGCCCTGGCCCGTGATTAACGTCGACCCGCCGACGTTGTCGAGTCCATTGAGTTTCACCTGCACGTCGACGGCAGCCTGTTCATGCAGCCTCCGTCCGAGCAGGGCATGTCGAAAGCCGGAGCGCAGGAGAATGTGGGCGTTGAAGATGGCGTTGGCGCCCAGCACGACCAGATCGGCAGCGGCCTCTTGGGTCATGCCGGCGTGTTCGAACGTCACGCCAGATACGATCCCCGCTGCGGTCTGCACGGCCTGCGCTGTCGCCTCGGTCCTCAACGTGACACGGGGATCCTGGTAGAGATAGCCGAGCTCATTTTCGATCGTGAACTTGGCGCCGATCGGGCAGAGTCGGCAGACGCCATTGGCGCAACACGCCGGGCGTCGGCTGGTGGCGAGTCTGGCGCGTGCGGTCGGTTGCTGGAAGAACGCATCCGGATTCCGCTGTTTGAGCAGCAAATCGGGGCGACTGAAGTCATGCGGTGGCTGCGGATAGGGGCGGGATCGAGGAAAGAGCTGCCGATTGTCGTCGGGGCCCGACACCGCCATGATCTCCTCGGCAGCTTGATAGAACGGTTCGAGGTCCGCGTAGCTCAATGGCCAATCGGTCCCCACGCCATACTGCGACCGCATTCGGAAATCGTTTGGCATCAACCGCCCGACGCCGGCCGTCCAGCAATTGGAGCCGCCACCGAAGCCGACGCTGAAGACCCACTCCTTGGCGGGGCTCTCGTTGACGAAGGTCGCCGTCGCATCGACACTCGAGGTGCGGCCCGTGCGAAGCTGCCAAGCGTGCGTGTCGAAACGGCCGCGTTCCAGGACGAGAACGCGAGCAGTCCGGGAGGCGCGCTCCAGGTACGACCGCAAGAAGAAGGTGGAGGCGAACCCGGTGCCGATGAAAATCGCGTCGTAGTGCATCATCCGATCGTCGGCTTGTCCCGCTGAAGGGTGGCATCGGTGAAAGGGAGTCTGGTCGCGAGCGGAGCACCGCTTGAGGCTGAGAGCCTCACGATCTCAGGGCCACCGGGCGCAAGAAGCAACCACCACTGCAAAAACACAATAGGCGGCGACCCCGGGCTCCGGCCCTGCAGCAATACCGCCAATCGGGTGATCCGGACTCTTCCTGACCATGTGGCTCGTCTACACGGCGTTCGCGACGACGAAGGTGGTCCGCGAGACTTACCTCGCGGTGTCGCTAAGCGAGCGCCTCTCCGTGCGAGTGATCCCTTTCTAGGACTGCAACCTGATCTGTTCGCCACGCGGCGCTCCTCGACGGGTGGCGGCAATATGCGCGAGGACGTGCCCACCTCGCCCAAGCTAATGTTCACCGTTTGGTCCCACTCTCCCCGTCCTAGTGACACTCAAAAAGACCGCATCGGCGTATGCCCCCTCCCTCGCCAAGGGGGTGCAACGTTCGGGGTGTTGGCCAACCTGGGTCTTGAGGGGGCATATTGTTGACCTGGCGAGGCTTGCGACGCGCGGTCCCCGGCCTGCGCTGATCCCCCGTCCTTTCACTCACGCTTACTGCAGAGGTTGCCGTGCCGAGCCTGATCCTACCAAGCCGACCGCGCTGCTCTGTCGCACTCCAACGTGTCGCCGCCGGCTCAGCGATTGCCTTGGCGTTGTTCGCTTGCTCTGCGGAGCGCGGGGTCGATCAGACTCCGCCACCGCCAGGCCAGGTGAGCGCGACGGTGACCGTCGATACGACGACCCAGTTTCAGACCATGACCGGGTGGGAAGCCGTGGCGCAGGGAGGCCAGGCCAGTCCCGGCTTTCCGGGATGGCAAGCGTCGCTGATGGATCTGGCCGCGAACGATCTTGGCCTCAACCGCATCCGTCTGGAGGTCCGCAGCGGCGCCGAGAATCCGGTGGACTACTACCTCCAGATGCGCAGCGGAGTCATCAGTGACACCGAGTGGCGAGCCCGTCGGTACGCGCCGGTCAACGACAATGCCGACGCCGCGTCGGTGAATGCCAATGGCTACCACTGGGGCGAGCTCGACGAGGCCATTGATCGCGTGGTCCTGCCGATGCGGCAGCGGCTGGTGGCCCGGGGGGAGCAACTCTACGTCAACCTCACGTACGTTGCGTTCGACGGACCGACCATCCACACGGAGAACGCCGCGGAGTACGCCGAGTTTATGCTCGCCGCGTTTCAGCACATGCAATCCGCGTATGGATTCGTGCCGAACAGCATCGAGGTGATTCTCGAACCGGACAACATCGCCCCGTGGACCGGAACCCACATCGGCAGCGTCATCGCGGCCACCGGGCAACGGCTCGCTGCGGCCGGATACACACCCGAGTTCATTGCGCCCTCGGTCACGAATATGGCCAATACAGTGCCGTATTTCGATGCAATCTGGTCCGTAGCGGGCGCTAGGACCTACCTCAAGGAAATCGCCTACCATCGCTATTCGGGGGTCTCGGACGCGAACCTAGCTGCGATCCGGTCTCGGGCCGCCCAGTTCGGGCTGCGGACGGCACAGCTCGAACACATCGGCAGTGGTGTGGAGGATCTCTACAAGGACCTGACGATTGCGAACGCGTCGGCCTGGCAACAATTCGCACTGGGTTTCCCCGGCGTCGGAGACAACGGTGCCCAGTACTACACCATCGATGGAAACCAACCGGTCGCTGGCAGTCAGACGAAGGAGTTCAAGCAGTATTTCCAGTACGTCCGCTTCGGGGCACGACGGGTGGCCGCCGCCAGCAGCAGCAGTGGCGTGCGCCCCGTGGCCTTCACGAATCCGGGCGGGGGGGCAGTGGTCGTGGTCCATCTCGTGGGACGCGAAACCCTGCTCATCAAAGGGCTGCGGCCCGGCCGCTACCTCATCACCGCGACGCCGGCGTCGGTGGCCGCCACCGGCGAAGCCCAAGCCGACGCGAATGGCGAACTCCGTCTGACGGCGACCGGAGGGTGCCTGCTTACGGTGTCGCGGGCGCCATGACCGGAGCCTGGAGCGGGTGAAGCACGACTACATTGCCAAATTGGGCATGGAGACGGTAGTGGGCCACCACGTAGCTCCCGACGGTCTCGCCCCACCGCGCCTCTCGCAGCGCGAGTTCGTCCGGCACCCCGCGATAGTGCACGCTCGACAGGATGGCGATCAGGCGCTTGGTGAGACTCGGCCGCAGGAATCCGGCGTACTCGGCAGCCGGTGACGTCCCATCGCCCTGGAGGCGGCCCCACTGCCCTCGACTGATGACCACGATCGCGGTCGGGTGGGCTTCGAGGTAACCACGCTCGGCCAATCCACGGTCGACCGAATACATGAAATCGTCGTTGATGAAATGCCGCTTCGAGACGCCCAACAAGGGTGGCAGGCCATAGGTCGAACCGTAGAAGTAGACCGGCACGTCCGCAGAGGCCGGTAGCGCCAAGTGTCGTGCCAACGCGACGAGCGCCGAGTCAGGATGCTGCTGGTCGTTGAGCAGGGCCGGCCACCGTGAGGCGATGGGCGGCTGCGGGCCGGTCGGGCTGCCAGTCAGGACACCGCGCGCTCCATCCACGAGCCCCTGAAGGAGGTGGCTCCCCGCGGGGAGATTGGCCACCAATGTTGTCAGCGCGGCGGTCGCCACCAACAGACCGGCTACACGCCGCTCCCCCACGCCGAAGCGGAAGAGTCCGCTCGGCGGGAGCAGGATCGTCGCGAGGACCAATCCCAGGAATGGTGGCGTGAGGTGAAAAGTGTCGGCGCGATTGAGGCCGGCTTTCAGCAGGATCAACGCGTACACCAGCCCCAGGACGAGGAGCCGATCTCCGTGCTCGAGCGTTCGAGCACGGAGGCGGGGCAATGCGACCGCAACGCGAACGAGCGACATGGTGAAGAGGCCGAACAGCGCGACGGCGCTCACCGTCCAGTAAAAGGTGAAGCCCGCTTCCCCGAGGGAGAATCGGGTCACCAGCTCCCGGCTCTGGGAGAGATAGGCCGCGGCTCCATCCTTGCCGAGGAGCCCGAAGGTGACCAGAGACCATGTGGCAAGCGCAGTGGTGCCGACGGCCGCCCCGCGACGGAGCGGCAGGAGCGAGCGTTCATGTAGCGACTCCAACAGTGCCAACGCGGCGATCGCCAGCAGCGCGGCGATGGCGTAGTCATGGGAGTACGCTAGGAGCAGGCCGCCCGCCGCCCCGGCGAGGACACTTCGCTTCGGACCACCAGATCGGCGTGCGACGAAGACCAGCAGGAGCAGCGGCAGCAGTCGCCGCAACCCGAACCAGTTGATCCCGAGCAGCGTGTCCAGGAAGAATGGCGCGATCAGCAGGAAGCACCACCAATGCCGCCGGTGCTCCCTGCCGACCAACCGGATGATGCACGCCATAAGGGCCGCGAATCCGAGTGCCTGCAGAAACGCATAGCCGAGGTAGTAGGCGCCCATGGAGAAGCCTGCGACCTGATGCCACCAATGAGCCGGGAAAATCAGCAACGGGCCGTAGAGAAATTCGAAATCGCGATACGGGATCTGACCCTCGTGCATGCGCGCGAGCACGGCGAGCATCAGCGAGTCTTCGCCGAACGGCCCGGTGCGTGCCAGCGCGGCGGGGAAATACGCTAGCAGGAGGAGGAGCCCGATCAGCCATGGTTCCCACCCGAGGCGAGGCGTCGACGACGAGGGTCGGTCACCTTCGGAGGCGCCTGTCCATTCCCCCGCGTCGAGAGTTCGCGCCGAGAGCGCACCGCCGATCAACACGATCGCGCTCCACACAAGCAGCGCGCGGTAGGCAACGGGATTGGAATAGCCTTGATGAGCTGCCGCGCTCGCGATTCCGCCGGCCGACGCAACCAGTGTCGGCAGCCAAGCGAGCACCGGCAGCAGCGCCAGGAAGGCGAATCCCGCAAGCGCCATGCGACCGATCTTCATCGGCGATTCCTTCGGAGGGAGTGGGTCCTCGGCGTGAAACTAGCGAGACAGAGGCACCGTCGACTCGGTAGGTTCAACCGGATCGTGTCGGGGCGCCACATCCGCCCCCCTCGGCGCCATCATCGTCCTGAGGGTGCGTGAACGATACCACGGTCAGTCGATGATTGGGGTGGTCTGTACGGGTTGGCAATCGCGCTGCAGGAGGCCCGGCGTGGGGTGCGGCGCGTCGTGCTCGTTGCCCTGGTCGGGTACTCCGGTTTCGTCGGTCAGAATCTCGTTCGCCAGGCGGTGTTCACCGAACGCTTCCGATCGACAACTATCGAGTCGATGGCCGGACGACGCTATGACCTTCTCGTCTGCTTCGGCGCACCAGGGGTGAAATGGAAGGCCAATCAGGACCCGGACGCGGATCGCGCCAGTCTCGAGCGGCTCAGAAGATCCGAAACACGCTGGCTTGTCGGTCACCGCCATCGCCACTGCTGCACCAGGATGGATTGGTGCACGTGAGTCAGATTGCCGAGCGTTACGTGAAAGATCCCAGTGATGTGGTGAAGATTGGGTAGCGCGTGAAGGTGACGGTGCAGAGCATCGATCTGGCGCGTGGTCGGGGGCGGTGGCGCCGAACGGGATGCGGTTCAAGTAGCGGGAGCGCCGTTCGTCCCAGTGGCCTGTCGGAACACCACGGTGTGAAGCACCGTACAGGGATCGTCACCCGCCGTGCGCGGTGTTGACCTGTTGTCGTCCTGGCGGCTCCCCACTCCTCTCCCTTCGCGGACCTCATGACCACCCGCCGTGATTTCATGAAACAGGGCGGTGCCGCTATCGGCGCCTCCCTGTTTGCCGGCAGTGCGCTGGCCGGTATTCCTCATCTGCTGTCGGCCGCTCCCGCTCCCAACGCGCGCGCTATCGACCGCTTCTACAATGCCGTCGAGGTCAAGGAGTTGATGGCCGCCGCGCTGGCCGCCGCCAGGACGGCGGGTGCCAGCTATGCCGACGTGCGGTGCAGTCGGCAACGACAGAACTTCGTCTTCACCCGTGAGCAGCAGATCCAGCAGGTGGTCGATACGGACACCATCGGGATTGGCGTGCGCGCACTGGTGAATGGCACCTGGGGATTTGCCGCCACGCGCATCCTGACCAATGACGGTGCCGCGGCGGCGGCGCGCGAGGCCGTGGCCATTGCGAAGGCATCGCAAGTGGCGCGCGATCGCGCGGTGGAATGGCTGCCGTCGCCCACAATCACCGATGGCTACTGGAAGAGCGCCTTCACCATCGATCCGTTCGACATTTCGGTGGAGGAAAAGGCTGACCTGCTCCTCAGGGCCAACGCCGCGGCCATGAAGACCAAGGGTGTGAAGTTCGTCGGCAGCGGCTTCTTCTTTGTGAAGGACGAACGCAACTACGCCAATACCGACGGAACCATCACCAAGCAGGATGTCGTGCGATCGTGGCCCACCATCCAAATCACCGCGGTGTCCGCCGACTTCACCGACTTCCAGACGCGCACCAACGTCGTGCCACCCACGGCGCGCGGCTGGGAGTTTGTACTGAAGAGTGACCTGATCGGCAACGCGCCCATGTGGGGTGAAGACGCGGTGGCCAAACTCACTGCGAAGCCCGTGGATGTTGGACGGTATGATCTCGTGCTCGATCCGGCCAACCTGTGGCTCACCATTCACGAAAGCATCGCGCATCCCACCGAACTGGATCGCGCCATGGGGTACGAAGCCAACTATGCCGGTACCAGCTTTGCGGCCCCGCCGGAAAAGATGCTCGGACAGCTCAAGTATGGCCCGGCGCTCCTCAACATTCAGGGCGATCGATCGCAGGAAGGCGGACTGTCCACCATTGGGTGGGACGATGACGGTGTGAAGCCCGATGAGTTCCTCATCATCAAGAACGGCATGCTCAATGACTACCAGACCACGCGCGAACAGGCGCCATGGTTGCGCTGGTGGTACGAAAAGAACGGCCGACCTGTTCGCTCGCACGGCTGCGCGTACGCGCAGGGGTGGGACAACGTGCAGTTCCAGCGCATGCCCAACGTTTCGCTGTTGCCGGGCGAGAAGGATCTCAAGATTGACGACCTGGTGAGCGCGACCGATCGCGGTATTCTCATCTCCGGCGACGGCAGTTTCTCCATTGATCAGCAGCGGTTCAACGCGCAATTCGGCGGTCAGACGTACCACGAAATCAAGGGTGGCAAGATTGTCGGCGTGTTGAAAGACGTGGCCTATCAAATTCGCACACCGGATTTCTGGAACTCACTGGACATGATCGGTGGCAAGTCCAGTTACACGTTGGGTGGCAGTTTCTTCGACGGCAAAGGCCAGCCGGCGCAGGTGAACGCGGTAAGTCACGGGTCTCCGCCCGCGCGCTTCAAGAACGTCAATATCATCAACACGGGGAGAAAAGGCTGATGTCAAACGACGCCATTCTGACCCGCGAACAAGCACAGGCGATTGTCGAGAAAGCCATCAAGTGGTCCAAGGCCGATGCGGTCGACGTGCAGGTCAACACGTACACGCAGGGCAATATCCGTTTTGCGGACAATCAGGTGACGACTGCCGGCTCCACCACTGATGCACAACTGGGCATCCAGAGCGCGTTCGGGGCCAAGCACGCCGTGGTCACCACCAACGACCTCTCCGACGAGGCCATCAAGCGTGCTGTCGAGCAGAGCGAACGACTGGCCAAGCTGGCTCCCGACGATCCGGAAGTGATGCCGCAGTTGTCGGCGCAGCAGTACACGCCGGTGAACGCCTACTTCGACAGCACGGCCAATCTCACGGCGTCGGACCGCGCGAAGGCCGCGCTCATCGCCCTCGACATGGCGCGCAAGGCCGGTGATGTGAAAGCTGCGGGCTATCTGGTGTCCACAGCAGGGGCGCTGGCCATTGGCAACGGCAAAGGCATGTTTGCCTATCGTCGTGCCACGGGCGCGAACTACACGCTCACGGTGCGCACCACCGACGGCACCGGTTCGGGGTGGGCGGCGGCCGATCATCCCGACTGGATGCAACTGGACACGCGGCGCGTGGCCGAGCGCGCGGTGGCCAAGGCGCGTGCGTCACGCACTCCGGTGGCGTTGGAACCGGGACGCTACACGGTCATTCTGGAACCGCAGGCAGTTGGGGATCTGGTACAGCTGATTTCCAACTACGCCGACGCGCGCAGCGCCGACGAAGGACGCAGTCCGTTCGTCAAGCAAGGCGGTGGCAACAAGGTGGGCGAAAAGATCGTCGATGAACGCGTGACCATCTTTTCCGATCCCACCGACCCACAGCTCCTCGGACAGGAGTGGGATTTCGAAGGCATGCCACTCGGCCGGCAGGTCTGGATTGACAAGGGCAAACTCAATCAGCTCATCTACTCGCGCTTCTGGGCCAAGAAGCAGGGCAAGATTGCCACCGGTGGTCCGACCACGTTCAAGATGGCGGGCGGCACGCAATCGCTTGACGATCTGATCAAGGGCACCACCCGCGGCATTCTCGTCACGCGTCTGTGGTATCTGCGTGAAGTGGACCCCCGCACCATTCTCTACACCGGTCTCACCCGCGATGGCACGTACCTGGTGGAGAACGGCAAGATCACCAAGGCGCTGCGCAACTTCCGGTTCAACGAGTCGCCGCTATTCGTGCTGAACAACATCGAGGCGCTCGGACAAGCCGAGCGCCTCGCGGGCACCGAACAAGGTGGTGATGTGGTGATGCCCTCGATCAAGGCGAGGGACTTCAATTTCACGAGCCTGTCGGAGGCAGTCTAAAACTGAGTACTGAGTACTGAGTACTTAGTACTTGGTACTCTGTTTCTCCACTTCCCCCATCACCCGCAGCAGGTTTCCGCCCCAGATCTTCGCGATCTGCTGTTCGGTGTAACCTCGCCGCACCAGTTCCACCGTCACGTTCAGTGCTTCCGATGCGTTGCGGAATCCGTCCACGCCACCGCCACCGTCGAAGTCCGAGCTGATGCCGGCATGGTCGATGCCGATGCGCTTGACCACGTAGTCGATGTGATCGACGAAATCCTTCACCGAGGCCGGTGGGTCGGACGGATAGCGGCGCGCGGTGATGTCCTCCTGCTTGGCGAGGTATTCATTGCGCTTCGCTTCCGGAAGTGCCTGGATGGCCGCCTGCTGGCCGCCGCGACCGCCTCCCTCGGCGATGCCGTATTCCTTGCGCAACTCTTCCATGGCCGCCGCTCGGGCCTGTTCGCGCGGACGGTCGCGTTTCGGATCGCACTTCACATAGCTGTTGAACGCCACCAGCTGGATCACACCGCCGTTCTTCTTCAACGCATCCAGTTGCTCGTCATCCATGTTGCGGCTGTGATTGCAGATGGCCCGGACGCCAGAGTGCGAGCCGATGATGGGCGCCTTGGACAACGCGATCGTCTGCAGCATCGACTCCTTGGAGGGATGCGACACGTCGATCATCATGCCCAGCCGATTCATCTCCACGATCACCTGTCGCCCCAGCGGACTCAGGCCATGATGCAGCCACACGCCATCGCGTTCACCCGTGTTGGAGTCGGACAGTTGGCTGTGGCCATTGTGGGCCAGCGACATATAGCGACCGCCACGGTCGTAGAACTTCTTGACGTTCGTGATATCGGCGCCAATCGGAAAACCGTTCTCGACACCAATGAAGATCGCGCGCTTGCCACTGGCGTGAATGCGGCGCGCATCCGCCGCGGTCAGCGCCAGTTCCGCGCGGTTGGGCGCCAACTGTTCGGTCAACCGGTGAATGGCATCGAACTTCTCCAGCGCCGACGCATTGGCGCGGGCAAATCCCGCCGAATCCAGCTGCGGCGATTGGCCGACGTACACGATCAGGAAGGCGCCCGACATGCCGCCTTCCTCCATCTTCACCAGGTCGACCTGCGTCCGAGGAAGTTTCTGGGTGTAATTCGGACCGGTCGCGTTAAAGTTGTTGGGACTGATGTCGACATGCGTATCCACCGAAAACACCTTGGCGTGAATGGCGCGCGCCTTGGCGATGATGGCCTCGTCGACCGGTGGTTGGGCACAAAGGGGCGCGGCGGAGACACTCGCCAGGGCGAGCACGACGCCAGCCGACAGGAGAGATCGCAACTGAGGGCGCATGGAAACCGGGCTGAAGGAAGGGGCCAACGATGACACTTTCGCGTAGAGAATGGCTGCGTCTGACCGCCACCGCCACAGGCGGCGCGCTGGTGGCCGGTGTTTCTGCGTGCGGCGAACAAAACCTCGCGCCGTTTGAGGACCCGGAGGAGGGGCATCTGGTGTCCCGCCCCGGCGCACCGGTATTCACCCCGCAGCTTGGCGTGAACGCGTTGGGGATTGGCGGCACGCGCGACGGCCTGCGCTTTGTTCCCACTACGTTCCGCCCCGGCGAAGCGCTGCCGTTGCTGGTCACGTTGCACGGAGCAGGCGGAAACGCCTACAGCGGCATCCAGCCATTCCTGGCGTTCGCGGAATCGGCGCGTGTCGTGCTCGTCTCCCCGGATTCGCGCAACGTCAGCTGGGATCGCCGCTACGGGGGCTTTGGCGTGGATTCGCGATTCCTCGACAACGCGCTGTCGGATACCTATCTGCGCTGCGCGATCGATCCGACAAAGATTGCCATCGCCGGATTCTCCGACGGTGCCTCGTACGCTCTGTCGTTGGGGCTCACCAACGGCGACCTCTTTCGTCAGATCGTCGCCTTCTCCCCAGGCTTCATGGTTCCCAATGTGAGCCGTGGAAAGCCCACCGTGTTTGACTCGCACGGGACGCGGGACACGGTGCTGCCGATCGCCACCACCAGCCGCGTGTTCGTTCCGAAGTTGCAAGCGGCCGGCTATCAGGTCACGTATCGGGAGTTCGACGGCACGCATCAGATTCCGGTGGTGGTCGCTGAGGAGGCGTTTGGGTGGCTGCGGGCCGGATGGGGGGAATAAGACGGGAGACTGGAGACGGGAGACGGGAGACATCCGATGCCTGGACGTCTCCCGTCTGCATTCTCCCGTCTCCCGTCTTTCCTTCACCCTCCCATCAACTCGCGACGCCCTAGCGCCTTCGACGCCCTAGCGCCTTCGGCGCCGCGGCGCGTCCTCCCGCCCCGGCGAGCACAATCAGCGTGAGCACGTACGGCACGGCCAGAAAGAGCTGGTACGGCACCTGCTCCCACCCCATCGCCTGAAACAGTGTTTGCAAGGCGTTCGCGGCACCGAACAGCAGGGCGGCTGCGGCCACACCCAATGGACGCCAGCGACCGAGTACCACGATCGCGATGGCGATGAACCCGCGGCCGGCCGACATGCCTTCAGCAAAGGTGCCGGCCTGTGCAAGAACCAGCGTTGCACCCGCCATTCCCGCCATCGCGCCGGCAAATAGCACCGCGCTGGTCTGCACCAGACGCGGACGAATGCCCGCGACAATGGCCGCTTCCGGCGACTCGCCCATGGCCCGCGTGGCCAGTCCGCCGTGCGTGCGCGCCATCCACCACGCAATCAACGGCGCCAGCACATACAGGAGGTAGGTCACGGCTGGTTGCGCAAACAAGGCCCGTCCAACAAACGGCAACGATGACAAGCCAGGAACGGCCAATACACCGACAGTGGGAGTGGACAGCGCCACACCACCCACCCCGTACACCGTGCGGTACAGCGTACCCGTCAGTCCGAGTGCCAACATGGTGATTGCCGTGCCCGTGATGATCTGGTCGGCGCGCAACCACACCGTGAACAAGGCGAACAGGACAGCGATGAGTAGTCCCGCCGCAACACCGGCCACAAAGCCGGCAGCAGGACCGGCGATTCCGGCGCCGACGGTGGCGCCCAGCGCACCGGCAATGATCGCCCCTTCGAGTCCGATGTTGATGACCCCCGCGCGTTCACTGACGCATTCACCAAGCGCGGCAAACGCCAACGGCGTGGCGTAGCGCACCGTCGCTTCGAGAAACCCGCTGATGGCGTTCGATCCGTCGGCAATCATCAGACGCTGGCTTCCGCGCGCTGCGCAGCACGTGATTGCAGTTGGTCGGCGGCTACCACCAACAGAATCAGGGCCGCCTCAACCACCGACACCACCACACTGGGCACGGCCGCGTTACGCTGCATGGCACCCGCGCCCGCTTCGAGCGCGCCGAACAGGAACGCGGTGCCCAACACGGTGAGCGGATTGAGACGGGCCAACAGCGCGACCGCAATTGCCGTGTACCCGTAGCCCGGTGAGAAATTCTCATACAACGCATAGGTCACGCCCGTGAGTTCGACGCTGCCCGCCAAACCGGCCAATGCGCCGCTCAGCAGGAATGCGCCCACCATCGTGCGTGAAACCGAGATCTGTCCCGCACTCGCCGCGGCGAACGGATTCATGCCCACCGCGCGCAGTCGAAAGCCACTCGCACTCTCCCGCAGCCACCACCAGAGGCCAATCGCGAGGAGCACCACCACCACCACGCCAGCGTGCACCCGCGTGCCGGGTATCAGCATCGGCAACTGCTGCGACACCGGCAACGACGCCGATTGCGGGTAGATATGTGTCGGCTCCTGCAACGGACCGCGCACCAACCAGCCGGTGACATGGATGGCGATGAAGTTGAGCATGATGGTGCTGATCACTTCCAGCACTCCAAAGCGACGGCGCAGCTCGGCCGCAATGAACGCCCAGCCGGCGCCCGCCAACGCCCCGGCACCCAGCATGAGCGGCACCGCCAGCACACGAGGGACATCAGGCAACAACGCGCCGGTGGCCGTTGCCACACACGCGCCAATGAGCAGTTGCCCCTCGGCGCCAATGTTGAGCAGCCCGGCGCGAAAGGCGACCGCCACCGCCAGCCCGGCAAGGGCGAGTGGAATGGCGCGCACCAAGGTTGATGATACGGCGTACGTGGAACCGAACGCACCGTTCGCCAGCGCCGAAAGCGCCGGAAGGGGCGCGTGGCCAGTGCTCACCAACAGCGCGACCAACACGGCCAGCGCCACCAGTGCCAGCACCATGGACCGTGCCAGCGTGTTCATCCGCCCCCCAACAGGGCACGACCCACGGCGTCGCGATCGCGCGACGTTGCGGTCAGTTGTCCATCGAACAGCACGAACACGCGGTCAGCCATCTCCAGCACTTCGTCGAGATCGCTGGAATACAGTACGACAGCGGCACCACGATCGCGGGCATCACGCAGTGCCTCCTGCACCGCCGCGGTGGCCTGAAAGTCCAGCCCACGCGTGGGATTCTCGACAATGAGCGCCTGCGGCGAACCAGCGAGCTCGCGACCAAGGATGAGCTTCTGCTGATTGCCCCCTGACAGCGTGCACGCGAATGACTCGGGCCCGGAGGTCCGGATATCGCGTTCGATCAGCAACGCCGCGGTCGACTCACGCACGGCGCGCCACGGTACCAATCCCTGACGCGCGCCGGCACCGCGCAGGGCAATGTTCTCAGTGAGCGGTGCGTCCAGCAACAGCGCATCACGATGCCGGTCTTCGGGCACAAAGCCCAGGCGATCGGGACGTGTCACGTGCCCCTGCAATGGCGCAAAGCGACCGGCGAGCAGCCGCAGCAGCTCATGTTGACCGGCGCCTTCCACCGCCGCAATACCGACGATCTCGCCCTCGCGCACATCGAGGGAGATGTCGTGCAGCCGCCGAGTACCGCGGTCGTCTTCGTATCCCACGTGACGCGCCGACAGTACGACCGGATTGGCCTCTGCGCCCTCTGCGCCCTCTGCGCCCTCTGCGGTGATGCGGTTGTCGGTGCCAGACGCGCCCGCGGATCCCGCCACGCGTTGCGTCGTCCCCACCATGGCACCTCGCAACGCGTTTTGTGTTGTCTCCTGGGCGGATGCAGTGAGCACCACCTGTCCGCGGCGCAAGACCGTGACATCGTCCGCCACATCCAAGGCATCGCGCAACTTGTGCGTGATGAGCACGACCGCATGTCCGGCGTCGGCAAATGTGCGCATCCACCGCAGCAACTCGGCGGCTTCCTGCGGCGCGAGCACCGCCGTTGGTTCATCGAGGATCAGCACGTCGACGTCGCGCGCCAGGGCCTTCACGATTTCACAGCGCTGCTGTGCGCCTACTCCCAGCGACGACACCAGCGCGCGCGGGTCGAGTGCCAATCCCGCGCGCAGGGCCACTTCGCGAACCCGGGCCTCCGCACGAAGCGGATCGAACCGACCGTGGCCACCCAGCGCCACATTTTCGGCCACGGTCATGGCCGGCACCAGCGAGAAATGCTGATGAACCATGCCGATACCCAGGGAGAATGCGGCTGCCGGTGATGTGATGTGGCGCGGTGTCCCGCGCACGCGCACCGTGCCCACATCGGGCGCCAGCAGTCCGAAGGCCACGCGCATCAATGTCGTCTTGCCGGCGCCATTTTCGCCAAGCAAGGCGTGCACCGTACCGGCGCGCACGGCAAACGTCGCATTGTCCAGAGCCACCACATCGCCGAAGCGGCGCGTGATCCCTTCCAGCGAGAGCAGTGACGCTCCCGGAATTGACGCCGCCGGATGCTCGGTCCTCACCTCGCGGTGCGCCTCAGTCGCCTTGGCGCATCACGAACCGGTGGGCAGGTGCAGAAAACTCCACGGCAATCCGAACCGTGTCTCCAGCCACGCGCCGAGGGCCTGCACACCCAGCGTTTCGGTGGCGTAATGTCCGGCGTAAATGATGAGGAGATCATTTTCCTGCGCATCGACCGTGGTGTGGTGCGGTCCTTCGCCGACAATCAGCGTGTCGATGCCGCGCTCGTGCGCTTCGCGCAGCGTATCGGTTGATGCGCCGCCGCCGGTGACGATCGCCCAGTGACGCGTGCGTCGACCGTCCACCGGAATCGACGTGCGGACCGTGCCGCCGTAGCGTGCGCTGAATGCCTGCACGCGATCAACCAGCGTGCCGGACAGTTCGTCGCACTCCCCTGCGACGGCAATGTTGATGGTCTTGTACCGTCCGAAGCCACTGGACGGTGTCAGCCCCAGCGCGGCGGCCAGGCGCACGTTGTTGCCCAGTGTGGGGTGCGCGTCCAGCGGCAGGTGGGTGCTGTACACCGCAATGTTGTTGTTCAGCAGGGCGCGGTACTTGTGATAGCGCGTGCCGACAAGCGGCTGCACGCCGTTCCAGAACAGGCCATGGTGCACAATCAACAAGTCGGCCTTGAGGATGGACGCTTCGGCGATTGCGGCCATGGATGCATCGACCGCGACGGCCACCCGCGAGACGTGCCCGTCGTTGGCGATCTGCAGCCCGTTCATGGCGCCGGAAAACTCCGGGATGTCCGCTGTGCGCAGTTCGGCATCCAGCGCGGTAACGATGTCGTGAAGTGATGCGGTGACGACGACCTGATCAGACGCGTGGGTGGGTGTCACGGTTTGATGGGTTTCGCGGTATCGGCGCCCTGCAGCACGTCGTCGAGCGCGTGAAAGGTTCCGGCCTTGAGCAGCGCACCAACCGAATCCGATTTCGCGATGGCCGTGGCCGGAATGCGCGAGACGAGCGGCGGATTGAGAATGAGACGGATCACGTCATCCTTCACGCCAAGATTGATGACTCGGCCCTTGAAGGTGCCGGACTGTACTTCACGGCCAATTTGCAGAAACGCCTTTGGCAGATCGATCACCACGCTCCCCAGAATCACATCGGGGGCGACCGCGTTCTGATTGGCATTGGCACCGAACGCCAACACGTGCTTTTCGCGCACGGCCTGAAAGACGCCAAGCCCCGCCGCGTCGGCGTTTTGAAAGATGATGTCAGCCCCGCGCGCGATCTGCGCCAGCGCCTGTTCCTTCCCGGCGCTGACATCATCCCAGTTGCCGATGTAGGACGTGATGACTTTCACTTTCGGGTTGATGGACTGCGCACCCCGCGCGAAGGCGGTGAAGCTGGCTTTCACCGGTGGAAGCTCGGTGCCACCAATGAGACCGATCGTGTTGGTCTTGGTCGTCGCACCCGCGATCATGCCGGCCTGATACGACGCCTCTTCAAACGCGAAGCTGATGCCGGCAACGTTGGGGGCGGTTACGCGGCCCGATGTCACGACATAGATGGTCTTCGGATACGACGGTGCGACCCGAACGGCGGCGTCCTGAAATTCGAAGCCGTGACCGAACACAATCGTGTACCCCTGCGCGCCGTACTGCCGGAAGTTCTCCTCGAATTCGGCGGGCGTCTTTGTCTGGATATGCGAGATCTCTGCTCCCAGCGAGTCGCGCATGGCGACCAGTCCGTCGTACGCACCGCCGTTCCAGGCCTGATCGGAGATGGGGCCCGGCGTGAGGAGGGCGACACGCAATTTTCTGGACGGACGTGGTCGAATCGCCGACCGCGGCAGAACCAGTCTTGTCTCCCCCACACGCGACAATCAGGACGAGGGCAGAATACAGGGCGTGAACACGGAAAAGACCTTTAGTGCGTCTATAGATGCTCATTGATGCTCCTTTAGTGTCGCTATGAATCGATCTTGACGCCAAGAACCTCAAGCACCCTCTCGAGGTCGTCGTTGGAGAAGAACGCAATCCTGACTTCTCCGCGGTCTTTCGCTGACAAGTGAATATTCACGCCTGTCTGGAGCTTTTTGCGGAGGAGCTCTTCGATTCGCCGCACTTCCGCACTTGAGGCGCCAACGGGCGCCGTCGGGCTCGGCCCGGCTTTTCGTCCAGATGTCGCTGGCTTTGGGCGACCTGCTTGTACTCGGCGTTCGACTTCCCGAACCGAGAATCCCTGGGCGACGATTTCCCGAGCGAGGTCGATGATCGCGCGCTCGGTCACCAAGGGTAGCAGTGCGCGAGCGTGCCCGGCGGACAGTTGTTTTTCCTGCAGCAGGCGCCGAACTGCGGCCGGCAGCTGACGCAGTCGGAGCGCGTTTGCCACGGTCGAGCGGTCCTTGCCCACGACATCGGCCACCTCCTGCTGCGACAGCTGAAATTCATCCATCAGGCGATGGTAGCCGTCAGCTTCCTCAATCGGATCGAGGTCGGCGCGCTGGAGGTTTTCGACCATGGCCAGCGTAAGCAGCGTGCGATCGTCTGTCTCTCGGACGATGGCCGGGATTTCCGTCCAGCCAAGTCTGGTGGCGGCACGAAAGCGGCGCTCGCCGGCAATCAGCTCGTAGCCATTGCCACCAGGTGCCGGTCGCACCGTGATCGGTTGCAGCAGGCCGTTCGTACGAAGACTCGACTCGAGGTCGGCGAGATCCTCAGGACGGAATTCCTGACGCGGCTGAAACGGGTTGGCGCGGATCTGAGAAATCGCCAGGGACTGCAGGGCGCTTTTCGGCGTTTCTTCGGTGGAACCTTTTGTGTCTTGGTCGCGTCCGGCGGATGTGGAGGACGCGTCTCGAGAGGGCTCCCGGCGAGCAAGTAACGCGTCGAGGCCGCGGCCGAGTCGGCGTGGCGGTTCAGGAGGGTTCATGCGACGTTACCGAAGAGTCTGTTACAGGAGTCGCCGCCAATCCGGACGACGCTTCGGTGCCAATAGCCCGATCGCGCTCCAGAAGTTCTCGTGCCACGGCCATGTAGGCCTGAGCCCCGACCGACGCGACATCGTACACCACGATCGGCTTGCCGAAACTTGGCGCTTCGGCCAGTCGGATGTTGCGCGGAATGACCGTCTTGAACACGCGATCGCCAAAATGCTCGCGGGCATCGGCGGCGACTTGTCGGGAGAGATTCAAGCGCGCATCGAACATGGTGAGCAGCACGCTGTCGACATGCAGCTGTGGGTTGAGCGATTCCTGGACGCGCTGCACGGTGGCCATGAGCTGCGAAATGCCTTCGAGGGCGAAGTATTCGCACTGCAACGGAATGAGGACCGCGTCGGCCGCCACCAGCATGTTGAGCGTGATCAACGTGAGCGACGGGGGACAATCAATGAGGATGTAGTCGTAGCGGTCTCGTACCGGAGCCAGGACTCGGCGCATTCGCATCACGCGTTCGGGATCGTCCACGAGCTCCACTTCTGCGCCGGCCAGATCTGGTGTGGCGGGCATGATGTCGAGGTGCCGGAACTGCACGCCACGCACGAGGGCGTCGTCGAAGTTGGCGTCGCCGATAAGGACATCATACGTGGTCGCTGCAAAACCATCCCGTGCGAGGCCGCAGCCGCTGGTGGCGTTGCCCTGCGGATCGGCATCGATGAGGAGGACACGCTCTTCAGCGACAGCGAGTGACGCCGCGAGATTCACGGCGGTGGTGGTTTTTCCGACTCCACCTTTCTGATTGGCAATAGCGAGAATGCGTCCCACGGGCGGTGGCGATTCGGTGAGAGACAACGGCGACGCGACGGACTCAGGGAGGCGAAGTATACGGGTCGCGTCGCGCCCTCACCATGGCGGGGAGGCCGCATCTGCTGTTTCACGTGGAACAGTGTTGGAAATCCACATTCGTGAGGGTCCCGAATGGCGGAAACGCCGTGTTCGATGGTCGGATCACGGCGTTGCACGTGGAACGGGGCGGGGGCGATTGGGCGGCTGCAAACAGCGAACAACAGATTTTAGACGGGAGACGGGAGAGGTCAGACGACCGAGAGGTTGGATCCAGCCCTGCCGGCCCGATCGGTCTGACTTCTCCAGTCTTCAGTCTGCAGTCTCCCGTCTGTAGTTCCGCCGACTTAAGGCTTGAACCTCCACCTCGTGCTCACCGCGACGCTCACCGTGGCGGTGCCCTCGCTGATCGGTGTCGGCGTCGCGCCGCCAGCGTCCATCTTGGCCATCGACATCATGGGCCTCGGCTCCGGGCGCTCGTACTCGTTCACGTTGATCTCCAGCAGCTCGCTCAGGGTCCCGCCAGCTGCCTTGGCGGCCACCTCGGCCTGACGGCGCGCCGACTGTACCGCCTGAGCCAGGGCAGCATCGCGCGCGCTGGACGGGTCCTTGACCATGAAATCGAGCCCCGCCACCCGGTTGGCGCCATTGGCGAGGGCGGCATCGATGATCGGACCGGCCTGCTCCAGCTTGTCGCTGACCACCTGGACGATGTTGCTGACCTGATAGCCGTCGATCACGACCCGCCGATCCTTGTCGTCGTATCGCTGGACCGGCGACACGCTGAAGTTGAGCGTGGTGATCTGTGCGGCGGGAATGCCGAGGGCTTTGATGGCTGCCAGGATCGCCGTCTGCTTCCTGTTGTTTTCAGCGGACGCTGCGGCAGCGGTCTTGGCCTGGGTCTCGACCCCGACCTGGACACGGGCGCGATCGGGGGCAATCTGGATTTCGCCGCGGGCGGAGACGGAGATTTGGGGGGTTGGCGTGGGGGGCGCCGTCTGGGCACCAGCGTATCGGGCTGAGGTGACCAACAGTACTGCGCCGGCAGTCATGACGGCGCCAATCCTGCTTAGACGGGCGCCCACGGCACAAAATTGGTTCGACAGCGAACGAATCATGAGACTCCTGAGTGTGATGGCTCTATGATTAACGTGCATCGCCTGCTGAATCGCACAACACTGCCATCCGGCGCTGCCCTCAATGACACTTCGGCGCCTCAGAAGTTCGGCCATGCAGTAGCCGGGGCGTTGCGGTGTCAAGAAGAGGAGGGACGAAACGGTTACGCTGGACAGAAACTAACACCATTGGCGTACCATTCTTCGAACAGTATGGCGACATTAGCCGCAACCCTCTCTCAATCTCTCAACCGAGAGAATTGCAGACTAGTGCTGCGCTCAGTATCCGTTAAGGAAAGGCGACTCTTCCGTCTGCGTTCTCGCAAACCGAGCTTCGGGATCTATCTCGCACTCCGCAGGCAGTCTCTCAAGCCAGAAGATCACCCGTACATTGTCGTACCGAAGAAGCTTCGCGATGCCTAGCAGTGATCGTCGCTGGAGGCTTCTGATCGATAAAAGCCGAAGTGAAAGAGCTCCACTTTGTGCCATCTCCTGTGCGCCCACGGTCCGTGAGGCGCCAGACATTACCGGGATCTGCCGATAGGTACTCGATGGGCGAGTACGGCCACTCGCGAACTAGAGAAATCTCTGCTTCAGCTGCTCGTAGAGACAGGATTCAGGGAAACGCTGATCGAGATCGACATTGTTGTGTCGCCACATCTGGTGAAAGAGATGAACAGCAAACACTTCGCTTCCAAACGGTGCGGGTGGCACAACGTCGACAAACGACGCCCAATCGTAGTGGGCAACAGGCGAGAAAAACGTGTGAGGACGCAGCTGCGTATGCAGGCCTAGCGCATCCACCCCCTGCTGGAGCAAGCGTGGACCAACATCGCCCCAGGCGAGCGTCTCCACATTGGCCTTGTGACACACGCTCCAGGCCCATTTGACCAAGGCGCTGCCAATCGGCTGCTTGATCACAGCGGAAGACACGATCAATCTGTCGAGCATTGGATCCACTCGTTCGGTCCCAAGGACACACTCGTCCGGGAATTCGAAATGACGCAGGCACACGACGTCGGTATCGACCCACCATCCGCCCCGATCGTGGAGCAGTCGATATCGGAAGAAATTCGAGAAACCCGAAACGCTCCCCTGTCCGAAGCCTGATCGAATGTGAAAATACTTGCCTTGGGCAGGATTTCGTTTCCATCCCGCACTACGGTCCCGCGCGGAATCCCCTCTACCGGTGCGTATGTATAGAGATGGAATTCATGGCCACACCTCAGGAATGATGAGATGGAGAGCTGTTCCATCGCCGTGAGGCGATCACCCACCAGAGACTCTGAACAACGTAATTCGACATGCGAAGGGCTCCCAACTCAAGCGCAAGCTCCGGATCAGTTGATCCATCCTTGTCTGGTGACGTGTACCGCAACAGGCGCAAGTGGCCACGGGCAGCATCATCGCGCAAGGAAGCGAACCAAGGACAAGATGCCCTCACGAGGGCCATTCGAAAGATCGGCCGCTGTGCGGCACTCATGGTGTCGACTAATCCGTCAATAGCGCGCAGTCGGGAGCACCCTGTGTACGTCAGATTCCGAGAGGGCGTCGGTCGGCAGGACCTATGCCGTGCAAATACGCTCACGGAGAACGGCCGGAAAACGGGCACGATGACGATATGAGTGACGAGAACCCTGCCTGCCCCAACAGCGAGCCCGGGTTTGCATCGGCGCTCCACGTCGGCAGTCCTAACATTGGGGACCGGGTTGAGTTCATGCGTCGTGTAGCGGGTGTGCTGGATCGACGCTGGCTGACCAACGACGGAATGCTCGTGGCCGAGCTCGAGTCGCGCCTCGCGCACTTTCTCGGCGTCCGTCACTGTATTCCTACCGGAAGCGGCACGGTGGCTTTGGAGCTTGCCATTCGTGGCCTAGATCTGACCGGCGAAGTGATCATGCCATCTTTTACGTTCGTCGCAGCGGCGCACGCCCTGCAGTGGCAGAATATCACACCGGTCTTCTGCGACATTGAACCCGTGCACCACTTGATCGATCCCAGCTGCATCGAGAAGCTGATCACGCCGCGTACGACGGGAAGCCTCGCGGTACATCTGTGGGCGAGCCATGCAATGTCGATGCGTTCGTAAGCTTCCCCGTCAAGCACACCGTTTGAAGTGAGACTCGTCGGGGCTGGTGGATCTCGGCAGGAAGGTCAGGGGCGGTAGCTCGTCGAGGCTATCATGCGACCGCTCCGTGTTGTACCGCACGCGCCACGCCTCACTGAGCTCACGGACCTCGGCGAGCGTCGTGAACACCCAGGCGCTGAGGATCTCGTTCCGGTAACGGCGATTGAATCGTTCGATGTAGGCGTTTTGATTCGGTTTGCCCGGTTGAATGAACAGCAGTTCGATGCCGTGCTGCGCGCACCACGTCCGCAGCAGCTCGGCCACGAACTCGGGACCGTTGTCACCGCGGAGACGTCGCGGTGCCCCATGCATCGCCACCAACTGATCCAGCACGGCGACGACGCGCTCACTCGGCAGCGCGATGTCGACCTCGATCGCCAAGGCTGCGCGATTGCCCTCATCCAAGACGTTGAAAATGCGATAGCGCCGCGCGTTGTCGAGCGTGTCGCCCATGAAGTCCATCGCCCACGTGAAGTTCAAGTGCGGGACCGCGGCCAGCGGCACGCGGACCCTGGCGGGCACGCGCTTCTTCGTGCGACGCACCTGATTGCGCCGCAGGGCGCAATACACGCGATACACGCGCTGGTGATTCCCGGGATGCCCCAAGGCGCGCAGACGACTGCGACACTTCCAGAAGCCCCACCGGCCTTCCTGCGCAATCAGGGCCGTGAGGGCGGCAATGATCGGCGCATCGGCGTCGTCCACCGCGAGCGGTGGGCGATAGTACGCGGTCCGCGAGCGTCCTGCGATCCCACAGGCCGAGCGCACGCTCCGCGCGTGCTCCTCGACCAAGATCGCGACGACCGCCCGACGCACGGACCGCGTTACCGTTCTTGGCTGAGCACATCCTTGATCGCCAGATTCTCCAAGGCCATGTCCGCGTACATCCGCTTCAACTTCGCGTTCTCCTGCTCAAGCGCCTTCAACCGCTGGAGCTCCGGCACGCCGGCGCCACCATACTTCGATCGCCACAGGTAGAACGTGGGCCGACTGATGCCGTGCTTGCGGAGCACCTCCACGATCGGCACGCCCGCTGCTCTCCGTGCTCGCCTCGAGCAGAATGCGGGCCGGCGGCCGCCCGCCGAACACGGCCGTGAACCGCTCCCGGCTGGTCGCGATCCGGCGGTCGGTGATGGACCCGTCGGCCGCCTTGATGGACAACTGACTCTCGCGCTTGTGCAGATCCAGGCCTATGATCTCCATGGCGGTTGGCCTCCCGGTATGCGCCCCGTCGGCAGACGGTGAGCGCGTGGATAGTGGTGGAGCAGAGGGTATCTCCACGTTACTGTGGAGGGCCAGCCGCCGCTTCAAACCAACTATCCCCGCTATCTGGAGGTGTTCAATCTGCTGGAATCGCGCAAACCAGAGCGGCTGGTCGCACCACGTCACCTCGAGTGACCGTCAGCTCCGCGTAGTGTCGACGCCAGAGAAGTTTGTTGGTCGCCTACCGACGGTGGGTATTCGATGGTCATACTAAGGTCGCTGCCTCAGGCGGCTCGGCGCTTCGAGAAGCCCTGAGCAGGACGAGGCACAGGTCTCCGATCATTGTGTTAATCTGGTGCGAACGCTGACTGCGATCATGTCGAGCGTGTGTGAGTCCTGTGAACGGCAGTGCGGCACCTGAAGGCATAAAGGCCACTTTCCTGACGCGCGGCGAGACACCAGATCAACCAGCTTCTGAGACGCGGAGCGCGCCGACCAGCAAGATCTGGCGCCCGTGTGTCGCGGGGGCTAACTCCTAGCCGAATCCGCGCAGCGATCCGCCACGTTGTCGGACGTTCCCGAACCCCGCGACATGAACGATAATGCTTGGCAGCGCCAAGTGGCTCCGCTTGTCGGCGCATCAGCGCGAGACGCGCAAGCAGTGAGCGACGTGTCCGCGCAACTCGGATCGGCCGTATCACGGCGAACGGCGCTCCGCTGGGCACTCGCGGCGGCGGCGTTTGGATTCGTGATTGCGTTTCTGTCCATGAGTCGAGCGGATCGTCCCGGAGACTTCTTGTATTGGTATACGGCGGCGCAAGCGCTGCTGCGCGGAGAAAGTCCGTACGATGTCATTCCCGCGATCGATCCTGCGCGCTTCGAGACCAACTTCTTCTATCCGCTCCCGGCCGCATTGGTGACGGTGCCTTTCGTCGCCTTGCCATACGCAATTGCCGGTGGGCTCTTCGTCGCGCTATCGTCGGGGCTTCTCGCATATGGACTGGCACGACAGGGCGTCTACAAGCTTCTCGTTTTCGCGAGCGCGCCCTACCTCATCTCCGCCGTTATCGGCACGTGGACGCCGGTGATCGCCGCGGCCGCTGTGCTTCCATGGTTGGGCTTTCTCGCTGTCGTGAAGCCAAACGTCGGGCTGGCCACGTTCTTGTTTCGACCTACGAAGTGGCTCGTTCTCGGTTCTTGCCTGTTGCTGGCCTTCTCCCTGCTGATTCGCCCGGGCTGGCCGGCTGAATGGTTTCATGACTTGATGGAGGTACCGGGTCGCGTGATTCCATTGCTGACGCCCACCGGACCACTGCTGCTTCTTCTCGCAACCCGGTGGCGGCGTCCAGAGGCTCGACTCCTCTTAGGCTACGCGTGTGTACCGCAGGCTCCATGGTTCTACGACCAATTGATACTCTGGCTCATCCCGGCCACTGCACGGCAATCGATCAACTATGTCTACATCAGCTTGCTCGGACTGCTCCTCTGGATGTACCAGGGAGGAGTCGAATGGCGATATGGCACCTGGTTCCTGTCCGCCATTCTCTACCTGCCGCCGCTTTTCATGATCATGCGTCGTCCGAACGAAGAAAAGCGTGCGGCGCCGGCCGATTAATCGCCAGATTCCGCCGGCCGCCGTGCGAAGTCGACCGTATATGGCCAGACGCACTCAAGGTTTGAACGGCAGCCGTCGACGCACTTGGCTAGCGCGGTCTCTCGGACGCGCGAGCGCGGATCCGGATCGGCCGTCCTGTTCCATGCGACCGCCGGCGCGCTGTAGCTTCGGCGGCACCTGTAGCGTCTCCCATACAGACGGCTACCATGCTCGGCTTTGAAGGCACAGTTCGGGACGAAAACCGTTGGTGGTGGCTGAGCCTGACGATCGCGCTGACGTCCCTGCTGGCAATCACCATGACCGCGTGGGAGTTCGGACTGGTCTCCGCAGGCCCTATCGCGGATGCTGATCTGCGGGTACGGCTCTGGCTTCGCGCGGCCTCGACCAACGCCATTGTCGTAGCGTTCGCCACTACCAGCATCGCGCACATTCGAAAGTCGACTCGGGACGGCGCCGAGGCACGACGCACTCAGGCGCAACTCGATATCGCGCCCATCACCCTGGTTCGATTTGATCGACACGGCAGGATCACTGCCGTCAACGAAGCGTGGCGGCAGTTTGGACGCGAGAATGGCGCCGACGCCGCAACGATCCGGGGCGTCGGACTCACATATCTTACCGCTCCCAGTCGGGGCAAGCACGCTGTATCGCCATCGGATCTGGACAGACGGTCTACGACGACTGCTTCGCCCGCGAGTATGGCCCATGGCGTCCCATCGTGACGCAGGTCGCCGACAAGTTCCTCGCGTGTGGTGTCCTCGCACACGGCCTCGCGCGCAGCCGCTGCGACGCGTGCGCACACGAGTATCTGTTGGCGTTCTTCTGCAAGTGCCGCTACTTCTGCCCGAGTTGCCACGCCAAGCGCCTCGCCATCTGGACGCAGTGGCTGGACACCACGCTCCTCGCGCCCGTGCCGCATCGGCAGGTCGTGCTCACCATCCCGAAGCGGCTTCGTGCCTATTGTTTGTATCGGCGACGTCTGCTCGGTGAGATCGCCCGCGCCGCCGCGCGCACCGTCACGGCGGCGATCCGCGCGCTGACCAAGGAGCGCGGCTCACGGTGGGCATCGTGGCGTGTCTGCAGACGCATGGGTCGCGGGCCAACTGGCATCCGCACCTCCACCTGCTCGTCACGGACGGCGGCTTCCGGCCCGATGGCACCTTTGTCTCGTGGCCGGTCCATGACACGGCGGTTGACAGATGCGTTCCGTCGCGCCGTACTCCGGTTGTTCGTGCGCCCGAGCTCTTCGATGCGGAGCAGGCCGCGGGCATGCTCACGTGGTCCCACTCGGGGTTCCACGTGCATACGGCCGTCTGGGTACCGGAAGATGACCGCGCTTTTGCCACCCGACTGGCACGGTATTGCGCGCGGAATCCCGTGGCCCTGGAGCGGCTGACCTACGATCGGACGGCGAAGGCCGTGACCTACCGCTCCGACAAGTCGGAGGGTCCCACCGCCGGGACCGAGACCACGGAACCGCTCGAGTTCCTCGTGCGGGTGCTGGTCCACATCCCGGACTAGGGCCACGTGACGACGCGGTATTATGGCTGGTATGCCAACCGGCCGCGCGGCATGCGCCGCCACGCCGAGGCGGCCGCAGCGGAGCGGCCACCGGTGATCGTGCCCGCGCCACGGCTGGCCCCCACGGAGGCGTCGCGCTGGTGGGCGGCGCTCCTGCACCAGATCTTCGAGGTCGACCCGCTCCGGTGCCCGGGGTGCCACGGCACGATGCGCGTGCTGGCGTGCGTCACGAAGCCGTCCGTGATCGACCAGATCCTGACCCACCTCCGCACCCGCGCCACGCGCGAGTCGAACGCCGGCGCGCGGAGTCCCCCATCGACCCGGGCCGCGTCGGCACCGGGCGCCACGCGACAACCCGCGGCAGCCCACCGCGCCCCCTGAGCACGGCCCCGACGCCCCGACGACGGGCGGGACGTTCGGCGTGCGCGGTGGTCCCACCGGCGCGTCGCCTCGGTCCTCACCAGGCCCGCGAACCCGCCTCGGCCGGGTACCGGACGGCCCGCGAGGCGCACCGCCGCCCGCCCGCCGATCCTCGCGCGGCGGAGGCACCCGCCGTAGACTCGGCCGACCCCGATGATACTCGACCGACCCCGATTGAGCTTCCTATCCCCCGCACATAGTTGGTGTCTGTCCTGAAAGTGGTGAATGCGCCGTCCGTGCGGCTGATTGAACAACAGACGGGAGACGGAAGACGAGCGACTCGAGGCCAAGACCAGCAGCGTCTGGAGTCTGCAGTCTCCAGTCATCCGTCTCTCGTCTTGTGGTTCCACCATCGCGAAAGAGGCGTTTCAGGATGGACACTAGTTAGTTTTCTGCAGAGGCCTCGCATTCCCAACAACTTCCAGGCCCAACTGCCACCAGCCTAGACTTCTGTTCGTTTCACCCACCTTCAGCGATGAGCGATTGACACATGCCCGCAAAGCAGCTCGTGCGCTCCCGCGATAAGCCGCGCTTTGCATCGCCTCTCCACGTGGGCGGGCCGAATATTGGGGACCGCGCGGCATTCCTGCGCCGCATCGAAGGAATGCTGGATCGCCGCTGGCTGACCAACAATGGGCAGCTCGTCTCGCAACCGAACGGCGGCTTGTGCAATTCCTTGGTGTCCGCCACTGCATTCCCACGGGCAATGGCACGGTGGCCTTAGAACTTGCCATTCGCGCACTCGAACTGACCGGCGAAGTAATCATGCCGTCATTCACGTTCGTCGCAGCGGCACACGCCTTGCAATGGCAGCAAATCAAACCAGTGTTTTGCGACATCGACTCGCGTACCCACTGTCTTGACCCGAACAGTGTCGAAGCCATGATCACCCCGCGAACGAGCGCCATCCTCGGCGTGCATTTGTGGGGAGAGCCCTGTGCGATCGAATCACTGACGGATCTCGCCAAGCGACGCGGACTGCATTTGTTGTTCGACGCCGCACACGCGTTTGGCTGCGCGTATGGGGATCGCATGATAGGTAATTTCGGCGAGGCCGAAGTGTTCAGTTTTCATGCGACGAAAGTCTTCAACACCCTGGAGGGCGGTGCCATTGCCACCAACAATGATGAGCTGGCAGAAAGTTGCGTGCCATGATACGCTTTGGATTTACCGACTACGACTGCGGAGCACATCGGCACCAACGGCAAAATGAATGAAGCCGAAGCAGCGATGGGACTGACGAATTTGGAAAGCCTGGACGAATTCATTGAGACAAACCGCCGAAACTACTTAGCGTACCGCGAAGGATTGTCCGGCATTCCCGGCATCCGATTGAGAGAGTATGACCAGAGGCACAGGCGAAACGCTCAATACGTCGTCGTGGAGGTTGAAGAGTCGTCCTCTGGCTTGAGTCGGGATGCAGTCATGCGAACCCTGCACGCAGAGAATGTCCTCGCGCGCCGATATTTCTGGCCTGGATGTCATCGTATGGAGCCGTATCGCACGCTCTTCCCGCACGTGGGCCTGCTCTTGCCCCAAACTGAGCGCATCGCGAGCCGTGTGCTCTGCCTCCCGACAGGGTCTGCCGTCTCGACAGATGCAATCGGCGCCATTTGTGAGATCATGCAGTTGGCGATTGGGCACGCGGAAAGAATCTCAGGATAGCGCACCTGTTATCACAATGATCCCCGGACCTCAGGCAAGCCTACGCATGATGCAAACGTGCTTCGGAAGCGTGTAGAGCAAGTGTTCGATTGTGCCTTGCCAACCTCCCCTTTGGTGAGCGTCTTGATCGTTACCTACAACCACGAATGTTTTATTGCTCAGGCCCTTGACGGAGTCCTGATGCAAGAAACGACATTCCGCTATGAGGTAGTCATCGGGGAGGACGGCTCTGTTGACCGCACGCGTGAGATTGTGTTGAGTTATCAGGAGCGATTCCCCGACCGGATCAGGTTGATGCTCCAACCATATAATACGGGCGGGCGGCAGAATCTCGTAAGTATCCTGGGGGTATGTCGTGGAGAATACGTGGCAATCCTCGAGGGAGACGACTATTGGACTGACAAACTACAGTTGCAGCTCCAGGTCGAACTACTTCAAGCCAATCCGAAGGCGTTCATCTGTGGAGCACGTGCGCAGATCTGGAAACAGGGAGAAAACGCACCGTCTGAAATCACGCCGAGCGAGAACAGTGTGATTCTTTCGAAGTTTGGTGCGCGTGAGCTTTTTGAAGGTCTTTGGTGGTTTCGGACGTGTACGAAGATGTTCCCGCGACATGTCCTGCTAGCCGCGCCCATACATTTTCTTGAAGCGGATTGGGCAGGCACAATGTGGTGCATTGCGCACACCAACTTCGGTCAGGTGTGTTTCCTCGACCGGGTTGTAGGCGTGTATCGCGAACACGCTGGTGGCAGTTGGTCGAGCCAGCCATACTATCAGAAGGTTTCCAAGGATGTGCGAACTCTCTTCGATCTGATCCCGGTGTTTACAGGTAGCGATCGTGCGTTTCTCAAAACGCTGATGTTACACCGCATGAGCGAGTTGATATGCTTGAAGGAGACAACTCCAGGTATCATATTGAAGTGTGCGCACCTCGTCGCGATCCGAAATCCTCCGGCATGGCGTCTCGTCGCTGAAAGCGTTGGCGTGGGCTTGCGTCGAATGCTTGGCATCGGTGCCACTTGAGTCACCCGCACGATGAACGCTGAAAATTCCACTACAGAGAAGGGGGCGCAGGCAATTGTTGGAGGTATGTTTGGTTTGCCTGAGCTCCAATGGATCAACGGTCGTGTTCCGGGGTTTCTTGACGACGCCTCTCTAATGCTTGCGAACGCTTCTTGTGGGCTCTGGCTTTTGGCAAGGGAGCTCAATCCGGGACGTATTTGGATGCCGTCATATCTCTGTGAGTCAATGGTGACTGCCATCCATGCGGCGGGTCGTGAAATCCAGTTTTATGAAGTCGGGTATGACCTCCACATTCCCAATGGCGATTGGCTCGAACGCATCCGACCCGAGATCTCGTGGTGCTTGTCGATTATTTCGGATTCCCCATGGACCAAACGGTGGCAGCCCGGGCAAGAGCCAATGGTGCTTGTATCGTCACAGACGCGCCAAGCGTTGCTGTCCGACAACGCCGCTAGGGATTCGGATTTTTTGCTTTTCAGTCCGAGAAAATTCCTTGGAGTTCCGGACGGTGGGCTGCTCCGCTGCAATTCGAAGGTGATCTCTCGCGTTCGGTTGAACCAGGCACCGGTAGCATGGACAATGAAGGTTTTGGAGGCATCCGTTCTCCGACGGGAGTTCGACCGCCACGGAGGGAGTCGGCGTTGGTTTGACCTGCGCCGGCAGGCAGACTCTGAGCAACCGATTGGAGCCTATGCGATGAGTCAGCTGACGGAGAACCTTCTGAGGTTTGGCTTTGACTACGAAGAGATTTCACGGAAACGAATTGAGAACTACGGCCGGCTGCTCGAGGACTTGCGGGAATTTGCATTGTTTTCCAGCATGCCTGCGGGGGTTGTCCCGCTCGGCTTTCCGATTCGGGTCGCGCACCGGGACAGGGTTCGTCAGGAACTCTTCGACCACGCGATTTATCCTCCGATTCACTGGCCGATCGACAACATTGTGCCGCCGCAATTCAGCGAGAGCCACCGGCTCGCTGCAGAGATTCTTACGCTGCCGTGTGATCAACGATACTCCAGGGCTGACATGGCACGAATTGCTTCAATCACCCGGCACGCGGGTACTGGGTCCTGACGAACTCGTGGCAAGAAATCGAGTTGTCGATCTCTTTCCATTGGGTTGCGCGGCGTGTGAAACCAGCGTAGAGTCTCCCAGCACGGCCTATCCCCAGAGGAGCGACATGTACACTCGAGACGCGGAAATCTACGACACGATGTACAGCTTCAAGGACTATCCGAGTGAAGTCCGAAGACTCCGCGAACTCATCGCAAAGTACCACGCCGGTGCGGACAGCATACTCGATGTCGCGTGTGGTACCGGCAAGCATTTGGCGCTCCTTCGAAACGACTTTAGTGTCGAGGGGGTTGACCTCAGTGCAGAGATGCTTTCCATCGCGCGCGAACGCTGTCCGGGTATACCATTGCACCAGTCAAACATGGTCGATTTCGAATTGTCACGGCGCTTCGACGTCGTCATGTGCCTGTTCGGTTCTATTTGTCTTGTGAAGACGGTGAAGTGCTTCTTCGATACAGTCCGGACACTGAGCAAGCACCTTAATCCCGGAGGTATTCTGATAATTGAGCCTTCTTCACCCGGACGATTTCAGAATCGGGCAATTGGCCGCGCATTTCGTGGACCGTAGCGACCTCAAGCTCGCATGGATGTATGTTGGTGAAAAACTTGATCAGACAGCTCGTTTTCATGTCCAGTACATGGTTGGAACGCCGGACGGGGTCAGTCAATTCAGCGAGATGTACGAAGTCGGACTATTTACGCGCGCACAGTATGTTGAGGCGTTCCAACGCGCGGGTCTGAAAGGGACCCACATTGAGGATGGGCTGTGGAAGCACGGGGCGTACATTGGCGTGGACGCTTCCATTCACTCCGTCGGGGTCGCGTGATTCAGGGCGGCCGAATGCGGCACCAGACATCACCGCACGGACAGAAAAAGCATCGGGCTCAAATAACAGTGTCAACGCACCGGTTGATTCCCCTTGATGACCGCGCCTCATGGGAGGCTGCGCTGACCGGAATCCGGCACGCCTTGCGCACACCTGGGGTTGCTGCGACGCCATCGCGCGTACCACTGGATACCCGACGTACCTTTATAGTTTCGTTGACCGGGGACGACGAGTCGTGTGCCCAATCTCGGAACGAAGCTTCATGGGATACGTGGATGTTGTTACGCCGTTTGGGTTCAGCGGGTTTGTCGGAAATGGAGCATGCGATGATTTTGAAGAAAACTGGAGGGACTTCGCCAGTCAGCGCTCTTATGTTTGCGGTTACTTCGCGTTACATCCGGCACTTGATAACCATGTCTATCGAAGCCAGGCTTACCCTTCCAATACGGTGTATGCATTCGACCTCTCCTTGAGTTACGCTCAACTTTGGGCGAACCTTCACCGGACTCGACGACAGGAGCTACGCAATTGGGAAACTGTGAAAGCCAGCTTGCTGCTGGAGCGGAGCCCGCTCGAACGTTTTGTCCTGAATAATTATCACGAATTTCTTGACCGTGTCGGCGCGGCGCCAGGCTATTACCTAACCCAAGCCACGCTATCACGCCTTGTTCAACTTCCGAACGTGATGCTCGTCGGGATTGGCACCCCTGACGCAGTCGAAGAGGTCGAAGAGGTCGCAGTGATCGCATTCACTCAAGCCGTGGCGGACGGACTGTTCAACGTCTCAGTGCGAAAAGGCAAACGGCACACGTCGCGCTTGATCTGGTACGGCGTCGAAACGATGAAATCGTTGGGTGTTGCCCGATTCAATCTAGGTGGAACGGTTCATCCCGGTGACAGGCTCACAAAGGCGAAGGCCTCATTTGGTCTTCGTGAGACTCCATTCTATTGTTTGAAGCACGTTTACAGGCCCGACGTGTACGTCGATCTCTGTCGCCGAGTATCCATCGATCCCGACGGTTATTCTGGTTATTTCCCGGCATACAGAACCCCGTCGTAAGCTTCCCCGTCAAGCACACCGTTTGAAGTGAGACTCGTCGGGGCTGGTGGATGTCGGCAAGAAGGTCAGAGGCGGTAGCGCGCCGAGGCTATCATGCGACCGCTCCGTGTTGGACCGCACGCGCCACGCCTCACTGAGCTCACGGACCTCGGCGAGCGTCGTGAACACCCAGTCGTTGAGGATCTCGTTCCGGTAACGGCGATTGAATCGTTCGATGTAGGCGTTTTGATTCGGTTTGCCCGGTTGAATGAACAGCAGTTCGATGCCGTGCTGCGCGCACCACGTCCGCAGCAGCTCGACCACGAACTCGGGACCGTTGTCACCGCGGAGACGTCGCGGTGCCCCATGCATCGCCACCAACTGATCCAGCACGGCGACGACGCGCACTCGGCAGCGCGATGTCGACCTGGATCGCCAAGGGCTGCGCGATTGCCCTCATCCAAGACGTTGAAAATGCGATAGCGCCGCACGGTTTCCGAGCGTGTCGCCCATGAAGTCCATCGCCCACGTGTCGTTCAAGGGGGGGCGGGCAGCCGCCCGGGCGCGCCCCCCGCGAGCACGCGCTTCTTCGTGCGACGCACCTGATTGCCTCGGTGGACACCCAAAACCGGCCACCAGTGGACACCTGAAAACCGGCCACCACGGCGCGTGAGCTGAGACGTTGACGACGGCGAGCCCTCGACGGGTGCTTAGCCGTCATGAGCAACGTGTTGCACGACTCCAAACAGCAGCAGGTCCTCGCCTTAGGGCGACTGGGCTGGTCGCTCCGCCGCATCGAGGCCGCCACCGGTGTCCGCCGCGAGACGGTGGGCACGTACCTGAAGGCGGCCGGGATCGCGGTGCGCCGTCGCGGGGGTCGGACGAGTGCGTGGCCACCGGCAAATCCGGCCACCACGGCGGTGGTGTTCACCGACTCCGCCACCAGGGACGCCGCATCGGCTGAGCCGGCGACGGCCGATCCCCCACCCGGTCGCGCGCCGACGGCGAGTGCCTGCGAGCCTACCGCGAGCTGATCTGGGCGGGGTCCGCCGGGGCCGGAATGCGATGGCGATCTGGCAGGACCTGGTGGACGACTACGGCTTCGCGGGGCGCTACGCCAGTGTGCGTCGCTTCGTGCGCACGCACCGCGGCGGCGCCGCGCCGGATCCGTGCGGCATCATCATCACCGCGCCCGGCGAAGAAGGCGCAGGTCGATTACGGCGAAGGGCCGATGGTGCGCGATCCGGTGAGCGGGAAGTATCGGCGCACGCGCCTCTTCGTGCTGACGCTCGGCTACTCGCGCAAATCGGTGCGGCTGCTCACGTGGCGGTCCAGCAGTCAGATCTGGGCGGAGCTTCACGAGACGGCGCTTCGGCGACTCGGCGGCACGGTGCGCGTGATCGTCTTGGACAACCTGCGCGAGGGCGTGCTGCAGCCCGACGTGTATGATCCCGCCATCAATCCGCTCTATCGCGATGTGCTCGCGCACTACGGCGTCGTCGCGCTGCCGTGTCGCGTGCGCGATCCCGATCGCAAGGGCAAAGTCGAATCGGGCATCGGGCACACGCAGAAGACGCCGCTCAAGGGGCTGCGCTTCGAGACGCTCGAGGCCGCGCAAGCGTACCTCGATCAGTGGGAAGCCCGCTGGGCCGACACGCGCATCCATGGCACGACGAAGCGGCAGGTCGCCGCGATGTTTGCCGAGGAGCGGCCACACTGCAGCCGCTGCCGCTCGAGCCCTTTCGTTACTACCGCCACGGCACGCGCACCGTGCACCTCGATGGCTGCGTCGAAGTCGAGGCCGCGTACTACAGCGCGCCACCGGGCTGGATCGGTCAGCGCGTCGCGGTGCAGTGGGAGCGACCTCCACGTGCGCATCCTCGATCCACCGACCGGCCAGCTGCTGCGCGAGCATCTGCGGACGCGGCGCGGCCATCATCGCGTCGAGGACGCGGATCGCCCCACGCGCACGCCGACCAAGACGCTCGCGCTCTTGGCCGTCGCGCGGAAGGCCGGGGCATCCATCGGCGCCGTGTGCGACCACATCCACCGCATGGAGGGCGTGCTCGCGCCGCGTCGCATCCTCGGCGTGTTAGCGCTCGCGCGGAAGCATGGGCCTGCGCTCACCGAAGACGCCGCGCACTTCGCCCTCGAGGCGGGCGCGCCCAACTACCGCTTCCTCCGGCGCTACCTCGAACGCGTCAGCCGCGGGCACTGCGCTCAGCAGGTCGATCCCCTCATTCGTCAACTCACCCTCTACCGCGATCTCATCGATCGCCGGGCCGCTGCCTCATGAACCCTACTGGAAATCGATCACGCGCTGCGCAAGCTGCGCCTCTCCGGCATGGCCGACGTCATGGAGGCGCGGCTACGCCAGGCGCAGAGCCGAACGCCTCGCGCCGCTCGACCTGATCGCGATGCTCGTGACCGACGAACTGCAACGCCGACAGGATCGCCTCCTCGAACGCCGCCGCGCCCACGCGCGCTTCCGCGATCCCAGCCGCTCGCTCGACGCATTTGACTTCAGCTTCAACAAGAAGATGAATCGCGCGCTGCTCTTCGAGCTCGCGACCGGGCGCTTCATCACGCAACGCGAGGACATTTTGCTCGTCGGGCCACCGGGGACCGGCAAGAGCCACTTAGCGCAGGCGCTCGGCCAGGCCGCGCTGCAGCAGGGCCATCGCGTGCTCTATCGCGAAGCGCACCTGCTGCTCGAAGAGCTCACCGACGCCACCCTCGATGGCACCCGCAAAGAGGTCTTCGCGGCGCTCAGCACCGTGCCGCTGCTGATCATCGATGATCTCGGCATGCGCAAGCTGCCGCCCACCGCCGCCGAAGATCTGCTCGAGCTGATCATGCGGCGCTACGAGCGCGCCTCCACGATGCTGACCTCCAATCGCCCGGTCGACGACTGGGGAAAGCTACTCGGCGACACGGCCGCCGTCACCGCGCTCCTCGACCGGCTGCTCCACCACGCGCACGTCCTCACTTGCGGTCCCCGCAGCTGGCGCACGAAACTTCAAACGGCCACCGACTCCCCGGTCGCCGCATCCCGCTAACCCAGTCTCAGCTCGCCGGCGTGGTGGCCGGTTTTGAAGTGTCGATCAATGGCCGGATTTGAAGTGTCCACTGAGGGATTGAGCCGCAGGGCGCAATACACGCGCTCGTGATTCCAGGGATGCCCCAAGGCGCACAGACGATTGCGGCACTTCCAGAAACCCCACCGTCCTTCCTGCGCAATCAGCGCCTTGAGGGCGGCAATGATCGGCGGCGTCCACCGCGAGCGGTGGGCGATAGTACGCGGTCCACGAGCGTCCCGCGATCCCACAGGCCGTGCGCACGCTCCGCGCGTGCTCCTCGACCAAGATTGCGACGACCGCCCCGGTGGCCACCCCAAATTCCCCCAGCTGTGGCCGGGTCAAACTCCCCCAGCTGACGTGCGCGGGACCGGCTCAGGCTACGTACTCTTGGACTGCTTCGCAATACGGGCCGCCGCTTCTTTGAGGCGCCAGCTCTTGCCGTCGAATTTGAGCAGGTGGCCGTGGTGCAGCAGGCGATCGAGCAGCGGCGTGACGACGACGGTGTCGCCGAGGAGGCGGGCCCAGTCCTCAAAGGGGCGATTGGACGTCACGAGGGTCGACGCCTTTTCGTAGCGACTCATCAGCACATCGGCGAGTTCGTCGCCGGCCTGCGCTGGCAGTTTCCGGAGAAAGAGATCATCGATCAGCAGGAGATCGACCGTCTTGAGCTGTTTCCGATAGGCGCGCAGTTGCCCGAGCTCGCGCGCTTCGGCGAGGTCTTCGATCAGTTGATGCGCTTCGCGGTACAGCACCTTGTAGCCGCGTTGCACCGCGAGCAGCGCGAGCGCTTTCGCGACGTGACTTTTCCCCGTCCCCGGTGGGCCGATCAAGAGCAAATCCTCTTTCGCGTCGAGAAATTGCAGCGTGCCCAGGGCGAGCACGTCGCGTTTCGGCAGCCTCGCGTTGTAGGTCCAGTCGAAGTCTTTCAGGTCTTTGCGCTCGCGGAGCCCGGAGAGGGTGAAGCGCCGGTCGAGGAGTCGCGAGCGACGCCGATCCAGTTCGTCTTGCACGAGCCACGAAAACGCTTCGAGGAAGTCCATCTCGTGCGCGGCGACTTGCAGCGCGCGGGCCTGCATGGTCGCGCTCATCCCGGACAAGCGGAGCGCGCGCAGGGCCTGTTCGAGTTCGGTGATGGACATGGTCATGCGGACGCTCCCGCTTCGAGGGCCGACGCGTCATCCGTCGCATGTTGCTCCCAAAACGTTTGATACTCCGTGAGCGCGCGGATGCCCGGTCCCGCCTGCGTCAGCGGGGCCGCGACGACCGCCGCCTGCGTGGCCTCGGCGCGTCGCACCAGCGCGGCCTTGATGGCGGCGTACGACACGCAGTCGGCCGCGAGCAGGCGCGTGCACACCGCTTCGATGTCGGCGCAGGCATAGGTCCGCGGCAGACTCGCCAGGCCATAGAGCGCCCGCTGGCCGGGTCGCCCCAGCCGCGCGAAGAGCACCTGGGCCAGCGCGGCC
Organism: Gemmatimonadaceae bacterium; assembly: GCA_016720905.1. Taxonomy (NCBI): domain Bacteria; kingdom Pseudomonadati; phylum Gemmatimonadota; class Gemmatimonadia; order Gemmatimonadales; family Gemmatimonadaceae; species Gemmatimonadaceae bacterium. Next base: position 137,512 of record JADKJT010000014.1, read on the forward strand.
GTCTGCGGGCCGATCTGTGCGGCGCGGGCCAAGATGCGCGCGGTGTGCCGCGACGGATTGAAGAGGCGATCGGATTCCGCCATCACGAAGGCCCCTTTGCGCAGCGCCTTCGCGTGCCGGCGCAGCACCGCCCCCGTGCGATCCAGAATCTCGATCGTGTGTGCGTACACGCGGACCGTCACCACGCTCGCCAGCGCCGCTTCCCTGGCCGCGTAGTACGCGCCCTCAATCTGCACGAGCCCCGCATCATCCACCGTGCGCACGCCCTGCGTGAAATACCGAAAGCCCTCAAGCGGCAGCGGCAGTAGGTGCGGGCGTTCTTCCGCGAAGAGTTCGGCCACTTGGCGCTTCTTCCGGCCGTGAATGCGCCGCGACGCCCAGCGGTCTTCCCAGTCCGCCAGCCACGTGTTCTGGGCGTCGAGGAGTTCGAAGGTGCGCCCCTTCAAGGCGGTGCCCTGCGTGTGTTGGATCGACGACTCGACGGTCCCTTTCCGATTCGGATCGCGCACGCGACACGGATCGGCCACGACGCCATAGTGCGCGAGCAGCGCCGCATACACCGGATTGAGTCCCGGCTCGTACCAGTCCGGCTGGATCACGCCCTCGCGCAGATTGTCGAGCACCACGTACCGGCAGCACCCGCCCAAGGCGCGAAACGCCTCTTCATGCAGCTGCGCCCATACGACCTGCGAGGTTTTCCAGACCACCTTCCGAAAGCTCTTCCCCGAATACTTGAGCGTCATGACAAACAGGATCGGGCGCTGGTACTTGCCGGACGCCGTGCGGGTCGGCGCGCCCTGCCCATAGTCGACCTGGGCTTCTTCCCCGGGCAGAAACTCCAGCACATCGAAACGCTCCGGCGCCCGCGCTTTCAGCGTCGCGACGAAACGTTTCACCGAGTTGTACTGGTGCGTGAAGCCGTGTTGATCCACCAGGTCCTGATAGACACTCACCGCGTTGCGGCCGAGGGCCACCTGCGCTTCGATCCACGCCCGGTGCGGTTCGCAGGCCGACGTCGCCGTCCCGCGCACCACGCGGTGCGGCACCAGCGCCGACGCCATGATGCCGTCCGATCCCGGTGGCCAGGGTGGGGGCGTTTCCCCGCTGATCGCCTCCGAGCCGGTGGCCACCCTGGGAGCATTTGCCGCCCTGGCGTAGCGCCGAATCGGCCGGTCCGCTGCGCGATCTCGTGCTGCGACGCGCCCCGCGCCAGCAGCGTGGTGATGGTAATCCGTAAATGGGCCTTCAAGACGTTCACTCCTTCCTCCCTCACCACGGTGAGAGAGGTAGCGTAACGTCCCGCTGACCGTGACGGCTTCGCGCCGAAAATCGTTGGTGGAATGTTCGGCCTGCAGGACGCGCTGCTGTCTGGCAATCGGCCACCGACTTTTCTTCGCGCACCTACGCTACTGCTAGCTAATGCTTCGTGCGGCCTCTGGCTGGTCACCAAATTGCTCAGACCCGGTTGCGTTTGGATGCCCTCATATCTCTGCGAATCCATGCTCGGCGCGGTTTCGGAGGCCGACGGAGATGTTCAGTATTATGAAGTCGGGTATGACCTCGACATACCCGATGGGAACTGGGTTGACGGGATTCAACCGGGGGATCTTGTTGTTCTCATCGACTACTTTGGATTTGCCACAAGCTCAGCAATCGCGGCGCGAGTGAAGGCGCGCGGCGCATGGATTCTCGCTGACGCCTGCCAGTCGTTACTGTCGCAGAACGAACACGTTGATTCGGATTTCATCCTATTCAGTCCGCGCAAATTTGTCGGCGTTCCGGACGGTGGGATTCTCCGCTGCAATACGCACAGCATACTCGACGTCGCCTTAGAACAGTCTCCTGTGAGATGGTGGAAGAAGGCCCTCGAAGCATCGATTCAACGGCGTGAGTTCGACCGACACGGTGGAAGCCGACGCTGGTTTGACATTCGTCGAGAGGCCGATTCCGAGCATCCCGTTGGACCATACGCCATGAGCCAGTTGTCAGAGCGTCTGCTTCGGTTTGGATTCGATTACTGCCGCATCGCGAGCAGGCGAGTCGAGAATTACGGGAGTCTGCTCACGTCGCTCGCGGATCTCGCTCTGTTTCCGAACTTGCCCTCCGGGGCAGTTCCTCTTGGCTTCCCGATCCGGGTGGCGCGCCGAGACGAAATTCGGCAGGTTCTATTCGAGCACTCGATCTACCCGCCCGTTCACTGGCCGATCGGAGACATCATTCCGAACAGGTTTGCTGATAGCCATCGACTCGCCTCAGAAATCCTCATGTTGCCGTGCGATCAGAGATACACACCTCGGCACATGACATATATTGCTGAGGTCGTACTTGGCGCCGTGTGAGCCTGGTCATCGATGTTTCGGGAACGGAAACTCCAACAGGAATATCCTCCAATCCAACAGCCATGACTTCGCCGGTCCTGGTTTACAGTGAGTTCCAGCCCCTAGAGGAAGTTATCGTCGGTCGAGCTTATCCACCGGACGCTTATGATCTCGTGGATGACACGCAGTTACGTGACATGCTCCGGCGAGTTGCACGTGAGACTGAGGAGGACTTTGAGCGTCTCGTGAAAATCTTTACCGACGCGGGCGTGACGGTACGCCGACCGCAGATCTTGCACGACCTTTATGAGATTCACGCGAATGTTTGTGAGCCAAAGATGGTCGACATTGGTCCGTGGCGGTCTGGATATCCGAATCCTCCGATCTTTCCAAGAGACCTCACACTTACCATTGGCACGAAGATCATCAACGTCTATTCGCGTGTCCCAAGCCGTTGGCTTGAGAATCAGGCATGCCACGACATCTTCGTTGAGTATTACATCAAGGGTGCAGACTGGATTTCAATGCCACCCCCACTGCTAGACGCCTCATCAGGGTCCTACTTGGACTACGAAGGAAAGGCCGTCCTCTTCCATGCTGCGGCGCTGATGCGGTGTGGACGCGATGTCTTTCACACGAGGCCGGCTAGCGCACTTTCGTCGTTTGCCAAAGGCACGGATCTCGGCCTTCGATGGATCAAAGAGGCCGCCGGGCCAGAGTTCCGCTTTCATCCTGCCAATGCGTTCGGTCACCTCGACAGCAAGATAGCCCTCCTACGACCGAGCCTTCTGCTTAGCTGGTTGCCACGCGAGGCTCTACCAGAGCCGTTGCAGAGCTGGGATCTCATTCCGGTGGAAAGCAAGACGCCATTGCCCGACGAATTCATTCGCCTTCGCAGACGCCGCTTCTACAAGGAATTCGTTTCCAAGTGGTTGCAGGAATGGATCGGGTATGTCGACGAAACTCACTTCGACATCAACGCTTTCAGTCTTGGCCCTGACCGCGTGCTGATGAATGGTTTCAATTCGGAGCTCTTTGCGCGAATCAGAAAATATGGTATTGAGCCAATCCCGTTTGACTTTCGACACCGCTTCTTCTGGGATGGCGGTTTGCATTGTGTGACTTTGGATGTTCGCCGCACGGGGGGGTGCGTTGACTACTTCTCTTGACGACAATGTGACGTGCCTCGAAAGTGGAAGCTGGCGTGAACCGACGCCGCTGCCACCTGCGGCACCGCACAATGAGTGGATGGCACTTCAGGCCGCCCGCGCAAGCGGTAATGAGCTCCAGTTCGATGCTCGGCGCGCGGCAACCCACGCTCTACAAGCTGATGATCTGGCTGGTGCGTTTGATGCGGCGCTGAAAGGGCCTGAAGATGCCGGTTCCCGGCGGCGGGCCATTGAAGAGGCATTCATTCGAGACTCCGGAGAGGCCGACGACTCGACGGTCGTTAGGTACCGGGCTTCCCAAAGGGCGTCGATTCTCGCGCATTCGTTCCGGTTCCTTCGGTTGCCCCCCATCATGAAGCTGGCGCGATGCAGCCGTATTTCTTTCCCTACTTGGGATACTTCGACCTGATCAACAGCGTTGAGCGCTGGATTGTCGCAGACACGGTGCAGTACATCCGGCACGGTTGGATCAACCGCAATCGCATTGTGAACGAGGCCGGAGGATGGCAGTACATCGTGACGCCCATCAAGAAGCATCCGGTCCAAACGCCAATCTGCGACGTCGAGATTTCCGATTCGATCGATTGGCGTGGTCGAATTCTCAAACAAATGGACCAGTACCGGAAACGGGCGCCGTTTTACATTCCCACCCGCGAGTTGATCGAGGATTGTCTGTCCATCAGGGAATCGTCGATCACAAGGCTCAACGTGCAGCTGCTACGAAAGGTTTGCGCCAGACTCAGCATCCGGTTCGAGCCATTGATACTGTCCGAGCAGGGTATCGATGTGAGCTGTACTCAGGGGGCGGAGGAATTGGCCGTTCGACTGTCGTTGGCGGTCGGTGCGACGGAGTACGTCAACCCTCCGGGCGGTGCCGACTTGTACCATGCCAACCGGTTCAAACAGCACGGAATCAGACTGGTGATCAAGCCCATGGTCGAGTTCGAATATCCCTGTGGGCCGTACGCCATCCCGCACCTCTCGATTCTCGATGTGCTGATGTGGAATGCGCCGGACCAGATTAAGGCGTATCTTGACCGGCTGCGGGGGGCAGGGGGCCGGGGGGGGGGGGGGGCCGGGGGGGCGCGGGGGGGGGCGGGGGGCGCGGGGGGGGGGGGGGGGGGGGTCGGGGAGGGGGGGGGGGGGGGGGGGGGGGGGGGGGCCGCGCCGGGGGGGCGGGCCCCCCGGGGGGGGGGCGGGCGGGGGGGGGGGGCGGGGCCCCCCGCGGGGCCGCGGGGCGGGGGCCGGCGGGGGGCGGGGGCGGGGGCGGCCCGGGCGCCCCGGGGGCGGGGGGGGGGGGGCGGGGGGGGGCCCCGCGGCCCGCCGGCGGGCGCCCGGCCGGGCCCCGCGCGGCGCGGGGGGGGGGCCCGGCGCGGGGGGCCCCCGCGCCCCTCCCCGCCGCCCCCCGGCGGGGGCCCCGGCGGGGGGGGGCCGGGGGGGGGCGCCGGGGGCCGCGGCCGGGCGCGCCCCCCCGCCGGGGCCGCGCGCGCGCCCGGCGGCGGCCCCGGGGCGGGGCCCGGCGCGGCCGGCCCCCCCGGGCGCGGCGGGGGGGCCGGGGGGGGCGGGCCGCCCGGCCGCCCGCGCCCGCCCCCGGCGCCGCCGCCCCCCCGGGGGGGCCCCCGCGGCGCCGCCCGGCCCGGGCCGGGCCGCCGGGCCCCCGGGGCCGCCCGGGGGGGGGGCGGGGCGGGGGGCGGGGGGGGGCGCCGGCGGCCCGGCGCGGCCGCCGCCGCCCCCCGGCCGGGCGGGGGGGGGGGGGGGGCCGCGGCGGCGGGGGGGGGGGGGGCGGGGGGGCGCGCGGGCGGGGGGGGGGCCGGGGGCCGCGCCGGCGCGGGGGGCCCCCGGGGGGCGGGCGGGCGGGGGGGGGCCGGCGCCCCGCCCGGGGCGGGCCGGCGCGCCCGCGGCGGCGCGGGGCGCGCCGGCGCCCCCCCCCGGCGGGGGGGGGGGGGCCCGGGGGGGGGGCCGGGGGGGGGGGCCCTCACTAGGTCTTCGACCGGTTAGAGAATGGATGCAAGTATCCAAACTACCGACGCGCGTCCTTTCTGGTGAATTGCCAATCGCTGTCGTCTTCCGGCGATTCGCACGGCGCGTCCACGCGAGTCTGTCGTTGCGTAAGCTACGAGGCCAGTCACATCGTCGCCCACATTTCTGGGACGCGCGCAGAGCTGGACAATTATCGAGTCGAGTCGCCCGCCCGACTCGTGAAATCGCGGAATCCTGTCGCGCCGGCGTCTGTCAATCGCTCGAGTTCTGAGCGCCCAGCTCCAGAAGTAGCACTCCAATCAAGGCGGATACGACTAACCACCAGACATATCGAAAGTCCGATCCCGTCGTGACAAAAGTGTACGGCGCGACGTAGAGCAGACCGCTGGAAGACACGGCCACCGCACTCCAACGCTTCCGATGTACGCCGACAGTCAGCACAAGAATCGCGATAATGGCAAACACCCAGCTGCGAAAGAAGATACCGCGGGTTGCGTACAACCACGATGTGGCACGATCGTACATCGGACCGCGGACGAACTTGAGCCCGAGATCGTTTGCATCGATACCGGTGTGAAATGGGTAGTATACGCTGTCGATCTGGAGAATCGTGGCCACAGCATCAAGTCGCCGTCGTACATAGGCCCTGGGGTGCGCGGCGATCGCCCCTTGCCAAACATGCACCAGCTCGCGGAATTCAGCGCGGCCCGTCGTCAGGAAATCCTCTGAATGCCAACGTGGGTTGTAGATCAGCCGGGCGACGTCGGCCGGATCATAAGAGGCTCTGACGAGAGAGAGATCGATGTTCGGGATCGACCGGTACACATGTGGCGGTAGGCGTAGATCGCCGGTAAGGACGGCAATGCCCGCGAGGTCGTGAAACAAGCTGAACTGGAGGGCTCTCGTGATCCCGCCGGAGTCCCGGACTGCGATCATTCGGCTCAAGACGATTGATGTCGTGAGCATACCGAGGAGCAGGAGAATCGAAACCGACACAAGAGTGCGGGGCCGTGCCGCGCGTTGTTTGGCGACGCGAATCCACAGCGCAACCAGCCACACAACGAGCGGGATGATTGCTGGCAACGCGTTCAAGCGTATGGACATCGCACTGAACAAGGGCAAGATCGAGGCGACCAAGATAGTGCGTGATCGGCGCTTCGCTCCTGTGAGCGCTAACCCCACAAAAAGGGTGAGCGCCGCGCCGAGCAGCACATCGCTCCAAAGTGTACCGAGCAGCGCGAACACCGAAGGCCAGCAGCCAATGGCAAGTAGCGCCAGCGCCGCGCCGATCGGCCGAAATCCGCACCGGCCGACGAGAAGAGCCAGTCCTCCCCAAAAGATGACATTCTGAAACAGAAGTAGTGCGACTGGACTCGGCCACAATCTCAGAATCCACATCCAGATGAACGCAGTCATTGGGGGTTTCCCGGCTTCGATGACCCCGGTAATCGCTTGGCGATACATGTAAAGCGAGTCCCCAGACATGACCGCGGGTGCGAAAATACTGCAACTGAGGCTGATTCCTGCTACAGCCGCCAAGCTGACCGCATACGACCGAGAGCGTTCGCGGCTCGTTGCCTCGCCCCGCTCCAACTGCACGGGAATCAATTCTTTCTCCGCTGGAAGATGAAATTCGTCGGGATCAGGGCTTCCTTCCCGTCCGGATTTGCCACCCACCGCATTGGCGGCCCGTTGGGAAGATGCCGCGAGTAGCGGAGCTCACTACCGAAGTAGCCCGTAAGACTCGGGCCAACGCGAAGACCGTAACTCACAGTGAATGGTATCATGGTGACGCAAACCATCGCTCCCAGTCCGAAGCGTTTTCGGCGGTCAAGGCTGTCGAACAAATGCCCTGAGGCCAGAATGCAAACGAACACTGGGTAGAATGCCCTCCATGTGTTTAGCTCGCCGCCCTGCACAAGAACAAACGCCGGGGTCGAAGCAAGAAGAATCAGGAGAGTGCCCTTCCTTGCATCGGTACGTACCACTTCGACGGTTCGTGATCGAACCGGTCTTCGAGCCAACAACAAGATCGCAAACACGAGCGGAAAGAGCGGTCCCGCCCAGTTGAGAGTGAATCCGATCGCTTGCCTCTGCAATTCCGCGAGTGGAATCGCAGAGAGTCCCTGAACCATCGCAAACGGCGTCCTAGGGAAGCCCGGGACGCCATACGGCGCCCCCGCAGGCGGCGAGTACGCCCACCTGAAGGAATCCAAGGAAAGAATGCAGAAACTCGCGAGAGTCGCGAAAAGACAGAAAGTGACGCCTGAGAGCAGCGGGGCTCTAAGAGAGTTCTCAACAGACCTAACATGGAGGAACAGAACAACCGCCAACGGGAACGGGATCAACACAATGGCGGACCACTTGCAGGCGAGCGCGAGCCCCGCGCACAGGCCGGAGAGCGTAGCCACCTCAGGCCTTGAGCTTCGACGCGCTACCACTTCGGGCCACATTGCGAAAAGGAATGACAGCGCCATGAAGAGTGTCATGGCAACATCCAGATACTCACTTCGAGACCAGTTGACCTGGATTGGGCTGAGCGCGAGGAGCAGAGCGACCCACTCGGCTGTAGAGTCGCTGAACAGGACGCGAGCAAGCAGGTAGCCGATGCCCACCAAGAAGACCCCGCAGAGGGCGGGGAACAAGCGTGAAAGGAAGTTGTCACGCCCGTAATCGCGACGCGGAAGAATTGGCGCGAGAACTACGAGCGCGACACGACCAGTAACGAAGTTCATAAGTGGGGCCAACATCCCGTGTGGGGCACTCCCATACGCATGACGGACGCTGTGGTCCCGAAACGTTCCATTCTCAATCATCACCGGCGCGCGTGCCATTTCATATCGATAGTGCATTTCATCGAGAGAAGGCACACGATTCCCAAGTCCGAACAGGCGGAACGCCGCCGCAACGCCCAGAATCAGCAGGATGCGAAGGCGACTCATTGGAGCGAGCTCGGAGATGCGAGCGCCTGGTAGTCGATCTTTCCGGTCGATGTCGTCGGCATCGCGTCGAGATACACGAAGTGATCGGGGATCATATAGTGCGGAAGGTGCTTGGCGCAGAATGATCTCAAATCGATCAGCGAAGGCTTGGCCAACAAGGCGCATGAAAAGAAAGCCGCGATCGTCACCGTAGAATCAGCGTTTGAATGCGACACAACTGCAATCGACGTCAGCGACGGGTGCGCGGACAGCCTGCACTCGATCTCGGCAAGTTCGATGCGGTATCCACGGCGCTTCACCATCCGATCGCGACGACCGTGGAACACCAGATTGCCATTTGGCGCCTCGCTCACAAAGTCACCGGTTCGATACCAGCGAATCTCGTCGTCATCAACGAAGAACACTCGGGCGTCCACAACGGGGAGATTCCAATAGCCGGACATGAGTCCGTCGCCACTGACCACGAGTTCCCCAATTTCACCGACACGCACAGGCTGGTCGCCGTTCAGTACCCTGACGCGCGCATGTGCACACGCGCGACCGACTGGCAAGGTCGTCCTCCCCGCGGAGGCGAAGTCCACAGGCACTTGATACCACGTGCACACGTTGGTTTCCGTAGGTCCGTATAGATTGAAATACTCGGCCGACGGCCACGCCGCCATGAGCTGCCGCAAATACGGAACCGGGAAAATCTCCCCCGCGAAAAGCACGAGTCGCAAGGACCCGCAAGCATGACGCTCGAGTTTCCCATAGTTCAGAAGCATTGTCAGCGCCGTGGGAGTCGAGTAGCAGATCGTAATGCCACGATCGTCCATCAGCTCCGCAAGCCGACGTGGGTTCTTGGAGGTAGGCTCGTCGATCAGCACCACGGCGGCGCCAGCACGCTGCGACAAACAGATCGAAAAGCGATAGATCGAAGTGGAACGGTGCGAGCGATGCAAAACGGTCGGCGGGGACCGGATGGAACTCGGCGGTCGCCCACTCGACAAATGCCATCGCAGCGCGGTGCGAGATGGCGACACCTTCGGCTTTCCAGTGGAACCGGATGTATAGAGAATGCACGCCGGTGAATCGGGCGCGACAAGATCGCAGTCATTTGCTTGATTGTCGATCCAAAGAGACTCTCGTCGGACCAGGAGCCAGCACCGCGGCCTTACCCGATTGTCGGCAGCATGTGTATGTCGGCTATCGATCTCAGCAGCTCAGTTCGCGACGGAGGGGAACACCGATCGCAGAAGTGGTCAGGATGAGGCGGGCTGAGCAGTCGGCAAGGATCAGTGCCGCGCGCGCGGCCGGTGCCAAGGGATCTACGGGAACGTAGACGCCGCCGGCTTGCAGCACCCCGCAGACGATGGCAACAGTATCCACTGACTTCGGCAGTACTATGCCTACCCGGTCGCCGTTTCGCAGCCCCAAATGGCGCAGCATGGCCGCAACGCGGCTGGCCAATGACGAGAGCATGCCGAACGAGAATCGAGTGTCGTCCGTTTCCACGATGGCCACGCCATCTGGCGTGTCGCGAGCTGCCTCGAGAAGAACAAGCTGCAACGTCGTCGGCGTCATGGTTGTTGGCGAAGCTTCCTCGCAACGAGATGTGCGATATCGCTCAAAGTATCGAGATGCGCCTGATCTGCCTCGTGGGCCTCAAGCTCTAGGTGAAAGCGCCTTTCAAGAAACGATACCAACTCAAGAACGTTTAACGAATCAAGAACCCCGCCCGAGATGAGCGGCGAAGATTCAGTCAGGAGAGCCGCATCCTCACCCTGAAGATACTGCTCAAGGATGTGCTGCTTAACCACGTCGATGATGGAGATGTCTGTCACGAAGGGGGGCTGGGTATAGTGTGTCGACCGATTTCAGCGTGCAAGCCTATGGTGCATCGGCACGCCAGGCGGGAAGCAGAGTGGGATGCGCTCGAAGCCGCTTCAATGCACAGCCCGCGATGAGTTGGTGGCCAACGGCGTTCGGATGAGCGTCGGTTGGGCTAACCCATAGCGTGGCATCATGGAAATCCATAAACGCATCGGAGCAGTCCAACACAGGAATGCCTGCGGCGTGCATACTGCGCCGAATGGGTGTGAAGCTGCTGCTACCAGCTTCCCCGGGCAATCGAAGAAGAAGCGCAGCCACTCTTGCATTCATCTTTAGCGCCGTCTCGGCTGCCCAAACGGCCACACGCCCCTGCCACTGCTCCTCATAGAGCCGCAACCTGCGAGCGATCTCAGAGGAACTCGTGCTCTCGGTAACCATCGCTCGTTTGAGCAATTGCGACAATTCCGCATCTGGAACGGATACACTGCGCCCGAGAGCGCCTTCCAGATTCTGCGACAGGATATCCAATTCCCCCGTATGTACGGTGAGCAGAACAAGATCGGGCGAGAATCGTGCGCTAAGCACGGACATCGCATACACCTCCTGTGCAAGACTCCATCCAGGCACGCTGAAGTTCAGAACTCAACGTGCTGTCGCGTGGCAACTGCGATGCTATCGAGCGCCTTCTCCATCAATTCGTCGAAGGTTTCAAAGTCGCTCACACCCCATCCCATCGCCACCGAGGGACCGATTAGCGCGATGCGCAGAGTTCCAGGTGGTTTCGCCAGATCAAACTCTCGGTCGCGCATTCCCCAGCGATTGACGCTCACAGTTCTTCCGTTTGAGGCCCTGGCAGTCCGCGGGATAAGACTGCGGAGAAGAAAACTAGCCTCCTCCTTGTAGAGAAAATCTTCCCCAGGCCATCTGTGGATCGTGTCTTGGGCACGCCACGCGCGCGCGAGTACCTGAGGTGGCGAAAGTTCGATTCGCTCATAGTACCCGACGATACGATCGGGCATCTCTTCCTCGGGAATCCCGCGTCCCTGTAGATGAAGAAGGATCCGCGAAAAATCCGACGGTAGACTGGCACTAGCGTTTGGAATAGTGCAGAGACAGGCGGCGAGCACGGCAGCGACGCGCATCGTCGCGCCATGGATGCGCTGGCGAAGCGGTCCGGGAGCCACTGGTGGCGTGACGAGCTGCGGTAACCCCCAGGCAAAGCCGGTGAATGCGAGTCCGAGTGTCGCGAGTGTCGTAATCAGTACCCAGTCGCTCGGCGACGCGTACCTAACCTGTGTCCACATGTAGAACCAGGTCATGGAGACTTCCTTGCTCCAGTACGACCAGAGAACAGCAGTTGTAAGAAACGTCCCGACTGTGGCCAGAGCGCGACCGGTTTCCCACTTGCGACGGCGTCGCTTCGACCGAGCGGTACGTCGCGTTTCCCAAAGTGTCGCACACACCACAAGCGCGGCGAAGCAAGCCCAGAACAATCCATCACGCCACGATATCAGTGGGACGCCCTGGATCCAGAACTGCTGGTACGAGTGCAGAGCCCAAGTGGCGGCAAAGACCACAATCGTCGATGCGACAAGCGCTTGCTTCTGCCCATAGCGACGCAGGCGAAAGAAGCTGGGATAGAATACCAGCTTCACCATGAAATCCTTCCAGTAGATGTTAATTCGGCGCCAAAAGTCAGTGAAGCTTGAAGACAGATAGTAGAGATGGTGAGTCTCTGGAAGCCGGAAGCCGAATAGGTGCAGCATACCGACGATTAGGTGGAACTGCCCGGACACCCGGACGTAGAGCAGAAAAGTCGATAGCACGTGTTGCACAACGTCTCCCAGATCATTCGCGTATCTCTCACCGATGACAAGTTCGCTGTGTACCAGTCGATAGATGAGCAACTGCAGCAGGCCGCGAAAGATCCAGCGCATGCCCTGTTCGTAAATCCCGAACTCCTCTGTATCGAACCGCGTCCGGACAAACACCTGATAATCAACGACGGGAAACAGTGGAAAACAGGCGTTCGGCAGCATGAAGAAGTATGACAGTGCATGCGCCGGACTGAATCCTGAGTCCCCGTGCCGCACCGCGTGGAGATATAGCGCCAGCCGGAACATGAACATCGACGCAAGCACAGGCAGTGCCGCAGCTGGCAGGCCTGCCATACCGGAACGTGCCCTGAGAATAGCGAGACCTGCTGCGGTGAGGACAATCAGGACCACGCGCCAGCGCAAGTCGAGCGGCAAATGGCACATGACGATCAGGAGCGCTCCGACAGCGAGCACGACACTGCCAGCGTCGAATCCAACCGCAATCACAACGGACGCAACGGAGAGGGCGCCGAACAAGGGAAGGCGCAATCGCCGTGGCAGTGCAACGCTGAACAAAAACCCACCGCACGCCAGCAACAGGATGTAGAAGAATGTGCGCGTCTCAATTTCGAAAGCGTACACAAGTAGCAGCGCGCCACCAAGTTGCGCCGCGATGAGCGCGACCCGGATCAGGTACTCAGCGTTCCTGTAACGCAAGCTGCGGTCGTCAGTCGCCAGCACTGGAAGCGGCGCCGCCACTGTCGTCTTCATCGGAAAGTGTTTCGAACGCTTCGGATGTATCGCCGATCACTCAATTCGCAAGCCCAGGCCCCGGGCAATTACCAACCGCTGGATATCGGACGTGCCAGAGTAGATGGAACTGCCCAGCGCGTCTCTGACATCCCGCTCGACCTCGTGCTCTGCCAGGTAGCCATATCCACCGCGAATCTCCGGCGTCAATGGCTGTTGCTTGGTACGCATCGCTGACCACAAGCTTTGCGATCGCGGCCGTGGTAGAGGCGTCGGTGTCGTGCACCTTCGCCCATGCGGCTCGATAGACGGCGAGACGCGCGCTCTCAAAACGTACCTTCATGTCTACGAGCCGCATTGCAATTGAGGCGAAAGAGGCGATGGGGCGACCGAACTGTTGCCGCTCCCTCGCATAGCGGATCGAATCAGTAAGCAGCCGCTCCATTCCACCCACGGCGCCCGCCAGAATGCACGACCGCTCCCACTCGATGGAATCCCGGAAGATCTCCGCGCCTCTGCCCTCGCGGCCGAGGCGGTTCGTCTCGGGCACCACGCAGTTCTCGAATTCGAGGGCGGCCATGGGCGATGTACGAAGGCCCAGCTTCTCCAGTGTGTTCCCAATTATCAGTCCTGGAGTTCCGCGCTCGACGAGGAATGCCGAGATACCAAGCGGTCCGGTGCCTTGGCCAACACGAGCAAATACAACGAAAACATCGGCGACGGGCGCCTGACTGACAAAGGTCTTGGATCCATCAAGCCGATACCCACCTGACACGCGCTCCGCCGACGTCTGGATGCTGTAGGCGTCCGACCCTGCCGTCCGTTCGGACAAAGCGTGCGCACCTACCCAATCACCGCTGCAGAGTCGCGACAGGTACTTGCGTTTGTGGTCATCGGTACCGAATCGAGCGATCGGCATCTGCACGCTCCAGAGCTGTGCGCCCAGTGCGAAGACAAGGCCGTTATCCCGGCAGCCGAAGCCCAACGCCTCCATGGCAATCACCGCCGAGAGAACGTCGTGTCCACCGCCGCCATACTCCTCCGGAAAAGGAAGTCCCTGCACGCCGAAGGTACCGCAGAGAGTCCACAGGTCCCGTGCGAATACCCCACCCCGGTCACGAAAGACAACATCATCGCGTAACCGCTCTGATGCGAACGCGATCACACGCTTCCGCAGCGCGGTTTGCTCGGATGTCCATCCGAAATCCATGCTCATCCTCCAGTTGGCGCTGTAGTCGTGTTCGCGGCAACAATAATAAGGCAGATCGCAGCGGCACGCCTTCTCACGGCGTAACCAGGTGGCGGCGCGCCTGTAAGAACGCAGCGAGAGTGTCCGCGGCCAATGCGTGAGCGAGGTCGTTCGGGTGCAGTTGAAGGTCGGCATCGACGACGAGGCTCGCAGGGGAATGTCGAGCGAGCAGCGCTGGACCTGCGTCGAGCAAGGGAATGCTCAGCGATCTGGCCGTGCCGTTGAGGCCATTCATGGACTCGGACCACCCGCCGTTCTCTGAGGTTCGCAAGGCCACGAGAACCAGCTCTGCCGGCTGTACTGCGCTCTGCAGTGTCGTCAACTCCGCTGCATTCGACATCAGCATTCGGCCCCCCGTACGCGGTCTCTTGGACGTCACCCACGCGCCATGCACCAGATTCCAGGAAAGCAGCAACCGATCGAGCGCTCCGGGAAGCTCTGGGTCGGCAGGTGAAGGGGATGGGCGCCAGCGAATTCCCTCATCGACACCAACGGTGAAGAGTACAAGGGCAGGCGAGTATGCCGCTGCCAGTTGCTTGACCGATGTCATCCACGCCGTTACGTCCGAGCCGGTCAGGCCGCAGTTGACGACCTCTACGGCCATTGATGGCTTGGAACTGTCGGCCGGATGATTCAGCGATCCTGAAGCTGTGATGCGAAGGTGTCTTCCTCGTGGACTCCCACGCCACGCGAAGACGCGCCACCCACAACAAGAATACGATAGACACCGGGGCGCGGCGTCCTGTGCACGCTGGCACCTCGACAGCCCATTTGGTTGTATCGATAGCGGACGGCGTGGCGGTGACGAGCGACCGGCACCACGCGCTCGCCCGTAGCGCTGCGACGCAGTGTGATGCGCGACAGCTCGACCGTGTCCTGCATAAGGCCAATGTCGAAGTAAAGTTTTGCCGATGGATCACTGGCTGTTGGCGTGAACTCGAGTTGAACATGGCGCCACAGCGAATCCACAGTCACCTGCTCATACAAACCGATGGCAGTCCAAGGTGGATGACCCATACCTGCCGCGACATACAGGGTACCGGGAACGGCTGCACGTGCTCGGAAAGAGAGCGAGTAACGCTCCCCCTGTCGAAGAGAAACCCCAGTCTGGGCGACCTGGACAAACCACGGCTCTCGAAGGCCACCGCGCCTCACAATGGCGCGAAGCGCTTCTGCGCGAGTTGCCGGAAACTCAAGCGTCGAGCCGGCTGCTATTTCATTGACATCGACGCGCCAACTCGCGCGCCAAGTCTCGGGGTCCTCGAAGTAGCCACGGGGATCTTCCGGATAGTCGCTCACGATTGTGCCAGAAGCGGGTGTAGAGCCATCCTCCGCAGGCGGGCTAGACGCCGCAACCAGCGCGACACCACCGGCCCAAAGGAACTTCCCTTGGCGCGGGCTCAGTGCCAGCTCGATGACCAGCAGCCCAAGTACACAAGCCAGCGCGAGTGCGAAGGCCCGTCTCTCAGGAAGAATACGAAGGACGCTGGCCAAGCCTGCCGAGCAGGCGCCCGTGTATCCGAAGATCACGGTCGCCTGCGCCATGCGATGCTCGATGGGCAATCCGCCGCCAGCGGCGAACGCAACGTAGTTCGAAATGCAAAGGGTGGCGAGTATCCAGATGGCCGCTTTACGTTTGCTTCCGAAGAGCCACGGTTGCCACCACTCTGCCAGCGTGATGCCGAGGAGGCACACAACGCTTGTACGTCTTCATTGGGCATCACGGCGAACCCAACAACAGGCGACGAATTCGCTTTCCAACCGCTGGCAGCCAACTCCATCCTCGAGCTACCCCCCAGTGATATGCGGGTGACAGCCAACGATTGAGGAGCGCGTGCGTCGAAAAGCCAAAGCTTCGAGTGTGCGCTTCGTTCCGGACCTGCCCGCGAGGTTGCATTCTGCGCATGGCTTCCACGGCCTCGCCGACGCACGCTTGGGCAATCCACGGAGACGGGCGTGGTTGTGGGTGTGTCCGGTGAAGACCGGTTGCCTGATCAAGTAATTCTGTCATGCGGTTACCCATCTTATCGAGTCGAAAGCCGGATTCCACTCGCTCCCTACCGGCGCGACCCATCGCCTGCCGCTGATCGGGATGCGAAAGAAGGTTGGCGAGAATGTCGGAGTACTGAGCGGCTTCTGAACCAGGGTCACATGGCGCAATCAGCAGCCCGCATTCCTCCGTGACGAGCTCGCGCTGGCCTCCAACGTCTGCACTGACCACCGGCAGCCCCGCCGACATGGCCTCAAAGAGCACCTGCGCGATGCCTTCGTATTTCGACGGAAGAAAGAAGATGTCTGTCGCCGCCATCAGTCGTGCTATTTCTGTCGGCGGAACGGATCCCAAGAGGCGAACCGTGTCCCGAATCCGATAGAACCGAGTGCTGAGCGAAGGTGATCGAGGTCCGGGCCGTCGCCGGCCACCCAGACCTCAAACTCTAGCGAGCGCCGCCGAAGGCGCGCTACAGTGTCTGCGAGTACGAATGGCTGTTTCTGTTGGCAGACGCGCCCTGCAAACAGGATGATCGGCGTGTCTATAGCCACGGCGTGTTCGCGTCGGACTTCCGCGCGGATCGCCGCGTCCGGTCGAATCACATGGGTGTTGACGTTGATGTGGCAAATCTCGACGCGTAAAGGGTCAGCACCTTGCTCCACCATCCAGCGCTTGACCTGCTCAGACGCGGCAATGCTCAGATCGAGCTGCTCTGCGTATCTAACCGCGAAGCGAGGGAATCCGCCATCGTTCCAGGCAGGCTCAACAACATGCAACGAGTCGACAAACGTGACTTCCGGGAACTGACTCCGCAGGTACGGCAGGAGTCGATAACCGAGCTCGCTGTGTACGATCATGACTGTGTCGACTCTGCGAGATCGGATAAGATAGGACAGGAAGCGAGGATAGTCCGCTGGCCGGAGAAAGCGATGCAATGCGAACACGTCGGGCGTATGCGCTGCGAAGAGCGGCATCCACTCATCCGCGTGTTCGCGCGTCGTTGCAACAGTGATCTCCCAGCCTCGCCCTGTGAGTTCACCGAGTAAGTCGATGGTGAACTTTTCGGTGCCCCCCATCGCCAACCAAGGTACCACAAGCAGCAGCCTCGGCTTGCGTTTGTGCAACACATTCGCAGACGGCCAAGGTTCCGGGGTGTCTTCGGGGACTTCGTTGGAGATCCGGGGTGATCTCGGGAAGCGCCCTTCAAGGAGTGCCGAGAACCCCCGGCGCAGGCGCAGGGGGAATCGACGTCTGCGCGCTTCATAGTCATCGCTCTCTTGCGGTTCCGCGTGACCGGCAGGGTATCTGAACCAACTCAGATACTCGCGTACCGTGCCTCCCAGATATCCCGCGTTGGTGCAGCGCCGCAAGAAACTCCAGTTCGCCAAATCCTCTGGGGGTATCTCGTCAAATCCGCCAACCGACGCATGCATCTTCCGACGAAACATGGTCGTGGCCTCGAATTCATTCGGCGGCTTGAACGCCCGCCCCATCTGGAAGCTGCGATTCCACAGGTGCTGCCGCGCTCCGAAGACGACCGTGTATGCCGTCACGAAAGAATGCTCGGGGTGTGCCGCGAGATACCAGTACCACTTCTCCACCGCTGTCGGCTCGAGCAGGATGTTGTCGTCCAGCTGAAGCACGAGGTCGGCGCGGGTGTGATGAACCCCAGTATTACGAGCCGCACTGAGCCCGCGATTCACGGGATGATCGACCACGCGAATCCGCGGATCGCCGTCGCGGTATGCAGCGAGAACTGCAGTCGATTCGAGTATATCCGAGCCATCATTTACGATGATCCATTCCCACGGCTGGAAGGACTGCCCGATCACCGAAGCGGCGGTAGCAGCAAACTCCGGTCCGTTGTTGAAGAATGGAGTGACGATCGAAACGTGCGGCGTGCGGGGTGCGCGGGCGCGCACTCAAAGCGCGGCCGACGGACAGACACCGGAGTGTTCGAGAAATCTGGAAACGACGGATCGATCATGGCATTAGTGGGAGCCAGTGGGTTCCAGAGACCGCGATTGCGGCGCTCGACACGTTAGTGGGACTGTTTCGGCCGACCGGCGGCTACTTTCGAGGACAGGACATCTCTCACGGCGGAACGGCAGCTGATGGAGGGGAAAAGAGACGTCTGCATCCAGATACACGGCGGTCAAGCAGACACGACAGTTGGATAGCTCGATCTGTCAACGAGGCTCCCGATCATCAGGCGGCAGAGTCCGCCATTGCGAGCAGGGGCTGCGATGTGCGCCGGCCGCGGTAGACGGCCCAGAGTTCTGAAGACTGGCGGGTCTTCGTGTCATCGTCCGAAGTGTGACGAGTGGATATTACTGAGGGTTTCACGTTTCATTGTCGAGGTTCGGCTCGCTTTGTTCAACCACCCAGCATACGGGCTTAGGAGGCACAACTTGTTGAGTGAGGGATTTTCTCCACCCTTTTCGAGGTATCGCCATCGGTCCCACTGCACGAGGGGTCAGGTGGTCAAAGGAGCGGCACCGGAAGTCTCTTTTCAGGCGCCAAAGCGTCACTCGAGCGGGAAGCCGGCACACCGCACCGCCTGGGATTTGGTGTTTCAACAGTCCGCAATCGTGTCTTGAAGACCATCGGGCCGCCCGTTGAGCCTTCGTCGGGGACTTCGGGCTTTCTCCACACGGCCCCGGGCCGGATTCGTGGTCGATCATGAAGATTCTGATGGTGAATCTGAGTTTCCTCCCCGACAGTGTAGGTGGGACGGAGGTATACACCTACCACCTGTCGAGAGCACTCATAGCTGCCGGTCACTCCGTGACCGTGTTCACAGCCGTCGAGGACATGACCGCGACACGATACGAGATCCGGCGCTCGATGTTGGATGGTATCTCGCTGATCAAGGTCGTGAACTCGCCAGCACAGGCGCGGAAATTCACCGACTATTTCAAGGACGTTCACACGGAGCGGGTCTTCCGGGAGGTTATCCGTGAGGAGTGCCCGGATGTCGTCCACTTTCAGCATCTTGCGTATCTCTCAGGTGCAATGCCGGAAATCGCATTTCAGGAAGGCTTCCCGAGTATCCTCACCCTGCACGACTACTGGTACATATGTCGTCGAAGTCATCTGATTAGGCCAAGTGTTGGCATCTGCGAAGGTCCGATGTCCGGCACGAATTGTGCGACGTGTCTCGACAAGCCGCTACCCAATACCCGTGCGCGTGATTCGGCAACTGCGCCTGAAATGGAGACGAATAGCGGATGGATCGGCCGGGCCTTGCGATGGCTTGACTCAGCGCGTAGGTACCCCAGCATCGGCCTAGCGAGTGAATTTCCCGACAGCATGGGCGTCGACCACGTCGCTCTAGCCGAGAACCGATTCCGTCACGAGTTCTTCAGTCGACAGTTGCGCTACCCGGCAGTTCTGCTGAGTCCGTCGCGATATTTGAAGGCACGATACGAAGCGGAGGGCTTCCCTCCCATATCGGTTCTGCCTCTGGGCTTTTCCCGTGTCGATCCGGTGCCTCCGGTTCCTTATCGCGGCACCTTGAGAATCGCCTTCATCGGGAACCTGCTACGCACGAAGGGCGCGCACGTGATCCTGGGCGAGCTCGAGGAACTCGGGAGAAGGGGAAGTGAAGTCGAAGTACACATTCACGGGTGGGGAGCGGACAAACTGTACCTGGCGGAACTCCAATCCGCCGTCCGCAGGTATCCTACTGGAGCGGCATGGCTCCATGGACCGTATCAAGGCGACGCCGACCTTGGGAGCATTCTTTCAAGCGTCCACCTGACGGTCTTTCCGTCGCTCTGGGAGGAGAACTACCCGCTCGTCGTGCGCGAAGCGTTGCAGCGCGGAGTTCCGGTCGTGGGCTCGAAGTACGGCGGGGTGCCCGAGGCAATCGTCCATGGCGTCAACGGCTGCCTGTTCGATCCGCACCTGCAAGGAGATCTCCGTCACACGATCTCCGAGATTATTCGGCAACCGGATCGGCTCGAGGCGTTGCGCGCAGGCGCTCGCCGCACCGACGTAGAGACTCAAGATGCACACGTGCGCAAGCTGATGGACATCTACGAGTCTGTCACGCGCAACGTCGTCGATGTCGATCTGATGGGCGCCCGGCTGCGCGGGCTTGAACCCCAATGATCGATCCGAACGAGCCCGACTTCGCGAATACGCCGGCGTCGGAACAACGGCCGCGTTATGCCTATGAACCAGTTGACCCGTCCAGACCGCCGTTGGTCACGATCATCACACCGTTTTACAACACCGGCCCCGTCTTCCGTGAAACGGCCGAATCCGTCCGACGTCAGTCGCTTCAGCAATGGGAATGGATCATCATCAACGATGGGTCCACGGACACGGAGGCACTCGCGCTACTGGACGAATATGCCCTCGCAGACCGTCGAATCCGCATCATCCACCATCAGCAGAACCTGGGTCTGAGCACGGCGCGCAATACGGGATTCGCTGCGGCGGCCACGGACTATGTCGTGCAGTTGGACAGTGACGACTCATTGAGCCCACCGCCGTGGAGAAGTGGTGGTGGTTTCTTAGAACCCGTCCGAACGCCGCGTTCGTGAAGGGCTTCTCAGTCGCGTTCGGAGCATTCGAATATGTCTGGAGGAAGGGCTTCACAACGGCAGGTCCTTTCTCGAGGAAAACCTCGTGAACGCGACGAGCATGATTCGCAGGTCCGCGCATCGCAAGGTTGGCGGATACGACGAGTCGATGAAGCTCGGACTAGAGGACTGGGATTTCTGGCTGAAGAGCGCGAGCGCCGGTAACTGGGGCACCTGTATTCCTGAATTTCTCGACTGGTACCGGCGACGAACCGATCATACTGATCGATGGGAAGCCCTGAACGAGACGCGTATTGCCGATTTCCTGACGCGCTGTCGGGTGCGCTACCCGGAGCTCTGGAACGGCCGCTTCCCCCGGCCGATTCTGAGGGACGACGACTCGGTCGAGCAGTCGGATGTGCGTGAAACATCTGACGAGAACTTGCTGCGCAAGCAAGGGACTCGGCTCCTCGTACTTGTGCCGTGTGCGCGTGGCGAAGAAGACGAGAGATTCAGCCTGGAATTCGTGCGACAACTGGTGGCGCAGGGGCTGGAGGTGTCCGTTGTCATGTTGCAGTCCGATCTGCATCTTACCTCGGCATATTGCCAAGCCACCCCGGATGTGTTTGCCTTGCCGCATTTTCTCGCGGTAGGCAACTACCCGCGATTCCTCCAATATCTGGTGTCGTCGCGGCAAATTGACGGCGTCGTCGTGACAGACTCCGATTGGGGATGGCCGAGCGCATGCTATCTCCGCGCTGTCGTGCCTGCACTCACATGCGTCCATATGGGCGATGCTCGCGTCGCGCGATCGGTCGATTCCGGTGAGGCGTTGCCGATCGCGCTCGATCGCTGCCTGGATCTGTGCATGGTTCCTTCCCAGCTCGCGAAGCGGCAGATGATTGAGGCGGAGCTGACGCTGGGCGCGTGACGGTGAGTCGAGCGCTTGCCTGCATTGAGGTGTCAGACTTCTGCGAGCAAGATCGTGTATCAGCAAGAGCTGCATTGGAGTTGCCGCGGTCCGTTCCAGTGATTGCGTACGCTGATCGCATCGATGCGGAAGGACAGCCATTCATTCTCGCTCGCACCATGCGGCAACTGCGCGAGCGCAGCAACGGCTGGATCGCGCTGATCGCTGGCAATGGTCCAGATCTCGATTGGCTCCACGGCTTCGTGGCGCGAAACAATCTAACTGACAATGTTCGAATCCTCGCCGGAAGTGCCGACGATGACATGCGCCATCTGATGTTGGCGGCGAACGTATACTTCTGTCCGTCGCAAAGTGAAACCATAAACGCCGAAGTGTTGCGGGCGATGGCGTGCGGGCTTCCAGTGGTCGGGGAGGAGGGCAGCGGTCTGGCGGAAGTGGTCACAGATCGCTGTGGCGTCTTGATTCCGCATGCAGACGAGGAATTGCAGGCGACGGCGTATGCCGCAGTGCTCCTGGACCTACTGAATTCGCCGGAACGGGCGCGGGCGTTGGGTGAGATATCCCGCGACGTCGTTCGTCGACTGTTCTCGGCGCAGGCCCTTGGTGAAGAGTTCAAGTCCTTGCTTGGCGTAGCGATGACTGCTCGATCCAGGAGTGACGGCGGAGAAGTGGATCCTGACCGCACCCGCCTTTGTTCGAACAAGATGATCGAGTCCGCTCGTCGCTTACGAGAGATTGACGCGAACACGCACCGTCGGTTGGATCGGCAGCGCGCGCTTGTCGAGGAACAACAGCGGAGGATTGCGGAGCAAGATCAACGCATCGCCCACGAGCACGCACTTGTCGTGCAGCAAGAACGGCGGCTCGCCGAGCAGGACCAACACATCGCACGCGTGCATGCGGACGTCGTGGTGGCCACGGCGCGAGTCTTACAACTAGACGGACAGCTTCTCGATGAGAAGGGTCGAGTAGTCATACTGGAGCGTCGAATCGCGTCGGCCATTCTGGTCAAAGAGCAGTTGAGAGGGGCGCTCGAAGTGCTCGGCGCGGCCAGTTGGGTGCGACTCGGTAGGCGGCTTGGCATGCTGCGCACGCCTGACCTTCCTCATGAAGAATGTCGGGACGTGACCACCAGCAGACAAGCGTCGTGACGGTCATGGAAATGGACGAATTGCCCAACGCCATGTGCACCATAACTCGGTTCCGCGACCGCGAGCACCGAGCGCTTCCGCGCGCTTGAGTTCAAGTATGAATCCAATCAGCTGGAGCCCGCGATTGGCATGTCCGACATGCAGGTGATGTGGCACTTGCTGAGCAAGCCTCGCCAAGAGGATGCGTCGTCGTGACGGTCAACGCACACCCGCGTCCACCCGCTTCGTTTGCCACCGTGCCAGACAACGGGCCAACCCAAATGCTCCGTGCTTGGATGCCGTTGGCGTTTGTGGTGCTCACAGCTCTTGCGTTGGTCTCCATTGATATCTGGTGGTTGCGGGAATTTCGCGCGGGATATCCGTTGACCGTGGATGAAGCCGGATACCTGACGATCGCCTTCGATTACTCAGCCGAGTTCAAGAGCGGTGGGTTCCCCGGATTGTGGGACGCATTTCTGCGCCAAGGGGGGATACAGGCGCCACTGCTCCCGCTCGTGACGGTGCCGATCCTCCTGAGTTCCGGTCAGGAGGTAATGTCCAGTTTCCTCGCCGTTGAGGCGTTCTTCGTCTTGCTGATAGTTGCCAGCTACGGGATCGGCAGTCGGCTTGCGAATCGCTCGTATGGGTGCCTCACGGCGGTTGTGGTTGCGTCTATCCCGGCAGTGACGGAGTTCACGCGGCAGTATCACTTCGCCGTGCCCAGCGCGGCTCTCTATATCGCCGCAACCTACGCACTGCTCCGTTCGGACGGATTGAGCCATCGGCGCTGGGCGCTGGCTTGGGGACTAGCGCTTGGACTGACGACCCTCGCGCGCACCGTAACCTTGGCGCTCGTACCCGGACTTCTTGCGGCCGCGGCGCTCCAGATCGCGATCCTGCCTCGCGGGAGAGCAGAGCGCATGCTCAACTTCCTTCTGGGGGTGGCGCTCGCTGCAGCCACCGCCCTGCTTTGGTACGGACCAAACTACCCGAGCGTCTTCGAGTATCTGACGTCGTATGGTTACGGCGAGGCCAGCCACTATTTCGGGACTGGAAGGTCGATCATCACGTTCGACTTCTGGACAGTGCGGCTGGTAGAAGCAGTCAATCGTGGTGTACACGTTCCGCTTGCTGCAATACTGCTGGTTACGTTGATCGGGGGCGGATTCCGAGCGACCGGGCACTTGAAACGTCGCGGCGCCGTTCGCAAGATGGTGATTTCTGGACTCCAAGACGACCGAGGAATCGTGGTGCTCGTCGTGGCAGCGGGATACTTTGCCCTGACATCATCGAGAAATGAAGGCACCGGGTTCTTTCTCCCTTTGCTGCCGCTGGTGGTGGTTCTTGCGCTTGCCTCTCTTGCCGCGCAGCCATCGCGTCCGCTGCGAGCACTGGCAACTGGCACATTCGTCATCATCGCCATTCTGAACGTCGGGATGAACGCCAGTGTGGTCCCGGCTTTGTCCAATCCGCTCTTGACCGACCTGATGGGGTTTCGTGTGAGCTTGGGCATCCGCACATACATGCAGGACGCTGGCTACGATGTGGGCCCGTCAACCGCTCG
The DNA here is from genome assembly GCA_016720905.1 of Gemmatimonadaceae bacterium. Taxonomy (NCBI): domain Bacteria; kingdom Pseudomonadati; phylum Gemmatimonadota; class Gemmatimonadia; order Gemmatimonadales; family Gemmatimonadaceae; species Gemmatimonadaceae bacterium. The sequence goes on from JADKJT010000014.1 coordinate 161,696, forward strand.
TTTCCCCGATGTCCACCGCGGATGGCAGGTGTTGGACCGTGAGGTGGCCGCCTTCATCATCGAACTTGCCGCCGGGAGAGGGCGAAGGCCGTACGTGGCCTTCGCCCTCGCAGGACCGTCTATTCAACACCAACTCCGTAGGGCTCATGGGGCGCGTGAGCCTCGACTATCGGATCGCGTTTGGGCAGCTTCGATCGATCACCAACGGCGACAACATTGCAGCCTATCGCAACTACTTGGCCTCAACCGAGCAGAACATCCTGGTGACAGGTGATGCGAGTCCGGGAGATTTTCGGCCGTACGTCACTCAGGCCATGCCGAGCGCGCGGCGCAGTCTCTGGGTTTCCAATTCGTCAAGACGTTCCACATGCCGGACGGTCGGGAGGCGCGCGTCTGGTGGATAGATCGCGGGCCGCGCCTCCCGGAAAAGTGAGCGCGAGCTGGCTCGGCGAACACGGAGGGGACGTGACGCACGTCAACCGCCGCCCGTGTCAGGTATCCAGCTGAGTGCGTGACGGGGCAGTCTATTGGTTCACCGAGAGGCCGTGCCCGCTGCTCCGACCAGGTAGCGACGAGAAGCGCGTACTGCTTCAGACCAATCCCCACCGATGACCACACCACCAAGGCGGTCGATGACTGCGTCGAGCAATCGGTCGATTCCACGACACCATTGAAAACTGGTAACACGATAGCGCCGAGCTGGTGACCACGAAACCGAATAGAAACGCATACATCGTCAACGTCAGTGTGTACCGCCACAGGCTGGCCAATTGTCTCGAGCTCAAGAGCCAGGCGCGCAATGCCGCCCGTGCCACGACGTCGAGTTGTACCCGGTGCTGCCGACCCTCGACGCAGCAGTGTGTCGGGAGCCGGGGATGAGATACGCGCCGCGATGTCTTCGGCATCTTTGCGCGCACCTGCGTAGCGCTCCGCGCCGCCGCGCATTCCCCGAAGTTCGGCGAGCGTCAAGCGGCGAAGACTCGGGGAGCACAATGCGCGCCTTGCGTGAAAGAGCAATACGAGCCGCGCACGCAGCAAACGGTAGGGCACCGACTCCTCAGGGAACAACAGACCAGCACGTTCGATGGCGCATGAGAATCCGCTTCCCCAGCTCTCGATCTGCTTCTCCAGTTCATCAGGTTCGCGTCGATGCTCGTCGGACGATAGCGCGTGGTTCATAGGCCAACAGCGCTCCGACCTTCAGGGCCCGGAAGATCATTTCAAGGTCGTCGCCACCACCGGTACGTGTGCCAACACCGAGCGCAGCATCGAACGGCCCCATTCGCTCGACAAAGCGTCGTCTTATCGCGAGATTCGCGCCAGTTCCGTACGACCCTACGTTGCCCACAGCGGTTGCCACCCGTGCTCGGCGCGGCGCGTGAATCCACCGTCTCACATAGCCGCGCGCGAAGCCGCCGTAGCTCTCAAACAGCACTTGCGCAGGCGTTGCCAGCTCGAGTGGCTCGACGAGTCCGGTGGCCACGTCGACGTCAGGATTCCGGTCGAATAGTCTCCGGTATGCATCAATCCAAGATGCGTCTGGCACACAGTCATCATCGGTGAAGAGCAGGACGTCCGATCGACCTTCAATGAGCGCGCGATTTCTGGCCCAGTCGAGCCCCGGTCGTGGCTCCAAGACGAAGCGTGCGAAGGGGAAGCGCTCGCGAAAATACGAATGAACGTCTTCGGCTTGCGCGTTCAAGACAACAAGACAATCGTCGGTCGCGCGCAGCGCGGGAGCAATTGCGCGGAGTGCGCGCTCGAGCTGCCGGGGCCTGTCGCGCGAGCAGATGACCACCGAAATGCTCGGCGCACGCTCTGAGTGACTGGCGAGGTAGTTCTGAGTCGCCATCAGGCGTGCGAGTTCGAACGCATGCTCAACTCGGAATGGTATTCCGTTCGGCGACTGTACAATCCACGTTGAGACGGCACTGCGCAGGGCGTGGTCGACGTGCTCCGTGGTGAGCGTATGAGCCAAGGCCTGCTCAAATGGAACAGTGGTTGCACCAGGAATGTCGACCCGACATATGGGCACGCCGCCAACACGCACGAGCACGCATGTCGGTCGACCCGGAGTCCTCTACGCATTCGCTGGAGCGGACGGAGCAGGTCGACGTCCTTGATGCAAACGAGGGGATCGACGCTCACGATATCAAGACTCGAGTGTCGCAGTCGGCGCCAAGCCGCCCACTGCCGCCAACATCGCCGCCTCGTAGGCAGTGGTAACGGCGTCGGCAGTTCCAGTCGCACGTACTCGACCATTCTCCAGCCATACTGCGTGGCGGCACAAATCCCTCACGGCGTTCATATCGTGGGACGCGAGCACCAGGGTTCCGCCATTTGCCTGAAACGAGCGCACGCGATGGTAGCACTGGTAGCGAAACTCGCCATCACCGACTGCGAGTATCTCGTCCAGCAGCAGTATGTCTGGTTGCGCGGAGGTGGCGATCGCAAATGCGAGACGCGACTTCATGCCGGTCGAGTAGTATTTCATGGGAACATCACGAAACTCTTCGATACCGGCGAAGTTGAGAATACTCCAGCGTTCCTCTGTCTCTTGGCGCGTGAACCCGAGTGCTGCGGCGTACAATCTCACATTCTCGACTCCGGTGAGCGTCAGCTGGAACGTCGATCCCAACTCAATGATCGCGACCATTCGACCCCGGCGAAGGACCTCTCCTTCGGTTGGCGGATAGATACCCGCCATCATTCTCAGCAATGTGCTTTTACCCGATCCGTTGTGACCGATGAGTGCCAAGGAGTCGCCGGGATCGACGCGAAGGCTCACTCCGGACAAGTGATACTTGGAAGCGCGAACGTGAATCGACTGCCTGGTCATCGTGCGAGTGAAGAACTCCTGCAGCGTCGTGGTGCGATGTTCATAGTGATAGAACCGCTTCACAACATGGCGCAATTCGATGGCGGGGAGCACCGGGGGCGTCATGTCAGACGACTTCTGCGAAGCTTGCCCGTTTCCAGCGAAACAGCATCAATCCCACGCTGAATACCCCGATTGCCACGAACGCTAGCATGGTCACCTCGGCGATCGTCGGCAGTCTGCCGTCGTAGAGCGTCACATGATAGAGATTCATGAGCCCAGCAAATGGGTTCAGCGACAACACGAGCTGCCAAGATTCGGGGACGTACGACATTGGGTAGTAAACGGGCGTCAACAGAGTGAGCAGGGTGAGCGCGACCGGCACGGCGTGCTGCACGTCTTCAAAGAACACGCCCAAGGCAGCGATCGGGAATACCACTCCGGCTATGAGCAAACCGTGCAAGATCATCACCAACGGGAGCGCGACAAGCCCAACCGTAAGACCCTCATGCCGCGCGCTTGCCAGCACAACGACGACGAGGAGCATTTCGATCGAGAACTCCACGAAACGCGAAACGACAGTGCTCAATACGAGCACCTCCGGCGGAAAGGCCACATTCCTCGTCATGTAGGAGTGGCTACTCACTAGCGCCGCGCCAATGCCAAGGGTATTGAGGGTGAAGACCCAGGCGAAGTGCCGCTGACCAGGAAGGCCCAGTATTGCGGCGTCTGGACCGGAGGATGACGCTAAAAACGCCTACGAGCACCACGCCGGTCAATAGCGGGTTGAGGAGCGTCCAGACGGCACCGAGAAGGGAGCGTTGATACCTCATCTTGAGGTTTCGCTCCACGAGGGCGAGAAGCAGTTCACGGAACTCCCAGAGATCCCGAATCAGACTGCCCGTCTGTTCTCCTGAAAAACGGGACCGACTATGGCCTACAGTCTGCGTCACGGCCCCCCCCTAGTAGCGTGGTTGCAAAGAAAGTAGGCTTCTGCTGGTCGAAGGAAGATAGTTTGTTGTGGTGTTCAGTGGTCCGCCCGGGTGATGGTGCTGGCCGGATCCGCGCGGATCTCCAGATCCCGCAGGTCGCCGTTTGACGGCGGTATTCGAAACGGGGGTACGTCGGCATTCGTTTCTCAATCATAATCCCGACCTTCCAGCGTACGCAGAGACTGCGCGACTGTCTTGCGGGGCTGGCGCGCATCGACTATCCCCGTTCGGAATTCGAGATCATCGTCGTGGATGACGGTAGCCCGGATCCGCCGACTGACGTCGTGCACTCGTTTGAGCACCTTCTGGTGGTTCGTCTCGTGGTTGTGAAGCCCAACGCCGGTCCAGCGAAGGCGCGCAACGCCGGGGCGGCACAGGCCGTTGCGGAGTATCTGGCGCTGCTCGATGACGACTGCATACCAGACGCTGATTGGCTTCATTGCATGGACGATCGGCTTCGCCAGTTCCCGAGGGCGCTTGTTGGCGGCGCGATGCGCAATGGGGCACGGCATAATATTTGTGCCGAAGCGAGCCAACAGCTCGTGGACTTCCTGTACCGTTATTACAACTCCGATATCGACGACGCGCGCTGGTTCATGTCGGCTAACATTGTGTGCCCGCGAGAGGAATTCCTCTCGATCGGGGGATTCGGAACTGCGTTTCCGCTCGCTGCCGCCGAAGACCGCGACTTCTGCGATCGATGGCGAGAAGCTGGCTATCGACTCATCATGGCCCCGGATGCAGTAGTCTCGCACGTACGTCCGATGAGCCTTGTGACCTTCTGGCGGCAGCATCGTACCTACGGTCGCGGTGCGCATCATTTGCACCAAGCTCGAGAAGTCCGAAACGTCGCGCTCCCGTCCATGGAGCCGATCAGCTTCTACATCCGGTTGGTCTTCTCGCCGTTCACCACCAGGAGACGTTGGCAAGCACCGCTGTTGCTGGCATTGCTCATCGTTTCGCAAGTTGGCTACGCATTCGGCTACTATCCCGAGCGACGACGCGCATCGTCTCCCGGTGACGGGCGGCTCTAACTGACCTTCTGGACGTCGCACATGCACGCTTGGTTAGAGTGCCTGCCGTTCGAAATTCTATTCGCGCGCTCCGGATGTGTCTACGACCACAGTGCCCGCGCCGTGTGCTTCACCCAAAAGGCCCTGATCGGAGAGGAACTTCCGCAGTGCCTCGGCCGATATCCGATGCGCCAGTTCATTCGGATGCCGGTCGAGAACCGAATGTACGAAGAGTTTCTGCTCCCCGAAGGACAACAGCACCGGCCCGAGATTCAGCATGGGGATGTTCGATCCGCGCAATCCCTTCGTTAGCGCGCTGTCGAGACTCTTCCAGTCGGGTCCCAGTCTTTGCTGAAAGAGAACTACTGCTACCCGGGCACCGCGGGCGCGAGCATCGGCATCGACTTGCTTGATGTTGTCGACAGTCGTCGCGAAATCAGGCACCAACGGCTTGGGTCGGCCAAGCGAGCGCGCAAGGCCCCAGACTCGGAAGAGGCGTTCCAGATTGGTGATCGATGGTCCCGCTGACTGCCGCACGCCTTCCGTGGCGATTGAATCGTGATCCGGACCCACGGCAAACAAGACTAGATTGGGTGAATAGTGGGGCCACAATGAGATGAGGAGGAGTCGCTGCTGTTCGGCTGAAATCCCCGGGGTGCCGCAGTTGATCACGTCGTAGTGACCCTCCGGGCCGCGGCTCGTGCCCGCTTCGTTGAGCAGAGCCTCAAGTCGAGACGCGTAGGTATCGAGCTGGTGTACTCCAACACCAAACGTGCCTCCGCCTCCGAGCGAGAGAATGCGCCAGCTGCCCGAGTCGGTGCGCATAGGGTATTCCGGACCACGGCATCCCAAACTGTTAATCTGATAGCTTACCGAAAGCTCTCGGCGTGCCTCAGCCTGCACGACGCTGCTGGTGGAAATCGCAAGCATGGTGATGCCCGACAGCTCAACAGCAGGGTGATCTGCTCCAAGCTCAAAGTAGATCTGCGCGGCTCGATCGCTTTCGGTGGCCCGGAAGGTTTGGGTGAAATCCCGCCACGAAGAGTCGACTCTTATCTCGCGGCTCAGGCCAAGGCTTTTCCCGGGCGGATGCGCCTGAGAGATGGCCACGTAGAGCGTCCGGACGGAATCGGAGCGAGCGCGGAAGCGAAGCTGATATCGTTCGCCAGCAAGTACCCGAATTGGTGCTTGCCTCAGCGAAACATGCCACCCGATCTTGCTGGGACTGTCAGCAATGTTGATACGAAGCACGCCGGGTTTCTCAGAGGGGAACTCGAGTTGCGCCCTGCTCCCTTCATGCGTCTGCAACACCCATCGCCTTTGCAGGGCATCCGGTTCGTCGAAATATCCGCGCGGGTTATTGGGATAAAACGTCCTGACGACCGTGTTTGGAGCGAATCGCACACCGAGCGCAGAATCCTGCATGGTCGTTCCCACCCACTCCACGTTGCCGGTGGTTTGTGAGAAGTCGTCCGGACCTTTCAAGGCGCCTTCGGTGACCAAGAGTACCATCGACACGGACCCCCACCCGTACAACGCCCCTCTTAAGGCCACCACGCCGGTCAGACTCGTGAGAAGGGCCAGCAACGTGGTGACGTAGAGAACCAGTATCGCGACCTGCCACATCCGGAATGGAAAGTCCGGCGCAGTCGCCATGAGATGGAGCACGAAATTCGCACCAATAATCACCGCGATTGCGCTGAGAAATGTCGTCTGCCGTCCGGGCGAATCACGCAGCAGTCGCGCGGCCAGCAGGGTGATCAATGCGAGGGCAATGCCGACAAGCCGTGATGCTGGTGATGCGAGCGGTAGCAGAAAGAAGATCGCTTGGAATACGGCGAGCCCTTGGAGCACCTGAACTGGAAAAGTCACTGAGCGCGGCGGATAGAGGGGGCGCTGAACGGTCCCGCGCGCGGGCGTACCTGCGCGGGATGGTGTACCACCGACCGTCGTCGTGTTGCGGGCCGTCACTTGGATGCTCGATTCGGCGAAGAGTCCAGCGGAAAGCTTCCCATCATTCCCTGGGGGCCTGAGAAACTATATGGATGAAGCACACGATACCCATGGGACGCCGTTGAACGGCGAGTCGGAAAGAGACGATCGATCTCGAACTGCTCAGTGCGCGGACACCTAGGTTACCCATACGCTGCCAGAATAGCCGGACGGTGTCAATGCGTGGTGAGAGTTCCCTATAAGCTGTCGCACATTTTCTCGAGATTCTGTCGCAGCCTGAGCCGTGACGGGTACTACGCGTCGGCGCGGTCGCCGCCGCGGGCCTCCTGGAGATGGCGGGTGCGATAGGAGCGGCCCGCATTTCGAAATGCGCGCCGCGTTCGAGCAGCCGGTCGATGATCGCTTCGGCCAAGGCGCCATCATGCAGCACGTGGCCCCAGGTCGACAGCGGTTTTTGGGTGGTCACGAGGATCGGCAGCTGCCGGAGGTACCGTTCGTTGACGACGCGATAGAGGACGTTTGCAGCATCGGCCGCATGCACGAGGTAGCCGATCTCGTCCAGTACCAGGACGTGCGGCTGGAGAAAGGGGGCGAGCGCGGCGTCGAGGGTGCCAAGGCTCGCGGCATGCGACAGTTCGCCGATCAGTACATCGGCCGACACGACGCGCGCTTCGTAGCCGTGTTGCAGTGCGCTTGGCGAGCGCGATGACCAGATGGGTTTTTCCCGTCCCGCTCGGGCCGCTGAAGATCGCGTTACGCCCGTCGGCGACCAGCTCGACTCCGAGATAGCTGCCGAGCATCTGCCGTCGCAGTGCCGATTGAAAGGTGAAGTTGAAATCGTCACGGCAATGACAGTCGTCCAGGGGCCGCGCCGCGAACGCCGCGAAACCGAAGCGAATCCCAGTCATTGTAGACCGGGATGAGCACGATTGGATTGGTGGTGTTGATGCCGACGGGTACGACGTCACGCCGGATTCACGTAGACCGCGATCACTGACCGGCCGAACGCCCGCGCCACGAGCGGATCGACCACCCGCGATACCGGAATCACGAACCGATCCCACGTCAGGATCTGCGCCCGCGTCGGTAGCGACTGCCGGAGCATGAGACGATTGCCCAGCGACAGCAGCATTCCGAGCGCATCGGCGTAGCACACGCGTTCCTGGCGGAGCGACGCCGGAAAGGCCGCGCGTAGGGTGCCGGCGGTGTAGCGGCGCACGTGGCCGATGGCCCGGTCGAATTCGCTGTAGAGCGACGGAAACGCCGGCGACAGCACGATGAGCGCACCGCCCGGGGCCAGCCGCCGCGCGGCGCGCTCCAGCTCGCCGACATCGTCGGGGATATGCTCGAGGACGTCGATGTACGTGATCGCGTCGAACCGGCGCTCGGCGGGCACCGCGGTGACATCACCGATGATGATCTCGGCGCCATGCAAGCCGCCGCGCCGAGCGACCCGGCCGAGAGCCGCTGCGCCAGCCGCGCGTCTGGCGCGAGGCACACCCAATGCCGGACCGCCGGGTTCCAGAGGGCCTGCGCCGTCGTGCCGATGCCGGCGCCGACTTCGAGCACCCGCCCGCGCACGTACGGCCGCAGCAGTCGCGAGAAGTAGCGTTTCCAATTCGCGGCGAGGGCGAAGACATCCAGCTCGCCGCCGACGTATTCGTAGTCAGCCGTCACGCGAGTACACGCAGGTGAGCGACTCGACATAGGCGTCGAAGTCCCGGATGGGCAGGCGCGTCATGCTGGCGCGGGCGAACTGGATCATGAACACGAAAACGAGAGAGAGCAACGCCGCCTGCGAGAGCAGGATGAAGAGTACGCCGGTCGCCACGGTCGCCCAGCCCGGAATCGCGAGTGACGTGAAGAACTTCACGCCGACGGTCGCACCGATGCCCGCCAGCAGCAGCAGCATCAGGAACCCCGTTGCCGCAAGCAGGCGGACACCGATGCGGTCGGCGAATACCGACATGGCGCTCAGCCCATGCGACACGAGGGCAAGGAAATCCATGTGCGAGCGCCCCGCGAGACGCGTGCCGCGTGCCGTCGGGACCAACACGCGCGGCAGTCGCGCACGCACCACGGCGGCCGCGTAGTGATTCCACAGTTCCGACACGACCACCAGTCGCTTCAGGATCGGGAAGGGGATCGCGCTGAAGTTGCCGACCTCGACCGGGAACCCGACCAGCAGCCGATGGACGATGCGAAACTGGTAATAGAACAGGCTGAACACCATCCCTTCCGAGCGCCGCATGCGCTTCGCGAAGGCAATGTGGCCGTGCTCCGTGCTGGCGTGCACCAGCGGGAGTACGTCCGAGGCGCGATCCTCGCCGTCGCCGTCCATCACGACGACGGTGCGCTCGAGGTCGAGCGTGGCGAGATGGCAGAGGCCGATCGACAGCGCCCGTTGATGGCCGAGGTTGCGCCAGAGGGTCAGGATCTCGATGCGGCCGATGGCGTGCGGCACGAAGTCGAGCCACGTGGTCGGCACCGAGGTCGACCCGTCGTTGACCACGAGGACGTCGGCGCTAGCGCCATGCCCGGTCAGCTCGCTGTCGAGTTGACGAAGCAGGAGTCGCAACGAGTTCCAGTCGTTGTAGACCGGAATAAGCACGATGGGGCTGTGGCCGCCGGTGCCGACGGACGACTCGGCGGGACGGGTCCCTGTGTTATCGGAGTATTGCACCGTGTGATATCTGCGCAGGTGACACTCGTTGGAGCAGGAACATTCGGGCAGCAACGCGACGCACCGAAAAGGCCGGGAACATCATTTGGGGAAGCCAGGCGGGGTCCCAAGACTCCTCCAGCACGTAGATGAGATCACGCTGTTGTAGTTGCTGGACGGACGTCATTCGGGGAAATCCATAGATCTCTGAGTGCACACGCGCGACGTCGCGCTCCAACGTGAGAAACTTGATGGTCTGGCGATCGGCCGGTGTACCTTCCGTCAGACTCCTCACGAGAGCCTCGTCGAAATCCAACATGGTGCAAATATTCCGGCTAAGCGGGCGCCCTCCACCGGCAATGGTCCCCAGCTGATACGCACGGTGCCGGGATCGGCACACGACGGTCGCGTCGGAGCCAAGCGAAAGGATGGTCGCTGCGTCGACATTCAATTCGCTGATGGCACGTTGAGCATCTCTTACCTGAACGCGAACGAGAACCATCGCCAGAGCCGCGTAACCCACCAACATCATCGCTCGAATAAGCCCTCTGACATCCTCTATGACGAATGCCACGAGCGGAGGCCACAGTAGCAGCGACGGAATTGCGTAGCGACTGATCATTGATGGCTGTACAGCCACCGAGAATGCCAATAGCACTACCGGAAGCGCCGCGAGTGCGAGTAGCGCCAAGATCTCAGGTCGCCTGAGGAACGATGCCGACGGGTTGGGAATGGCTTGCAGTCCTCCGCGAAACAGGATGCGAAAGAATACCCATCCACACAGCGGTATCAGAAGGCCTGGCCACAAATAGAAAGTGGCCGCGAAGTTACGAAGCTGCTCGGCGTTTATGGGATCGACCCAGGTTGATACCGAAAGCGCCTGCCGTTGGCCGAAATAGAATGGCGTACAGAGTACCAACAAGAGCGGCCCACTCAGCGCCGGTGCGAACTTTCTCCATGTTGCCTGCGGTCCACACTTGGGCCCTCGGTCGGCGACGATCGCGGATAGTACGATCACGACCCAAACAAATATGCCAAAGTAGTGAATAGTGCATTCAAGGGCCGAGGAGAGCGCGAGGGCGATGTTACGTCTCTTGGATGTAACCATCGATGCATCCAGGCCTACCGACCACGTCATTAGTGCCGTGAACAGCAGCCACGGGCCGTAGAATCTCGCATCGAAGGCGTGCGTGATTACCAGCGGGTGCGCCCACAAGGCGAATGAGCCCACGAATGCCGCAGGGCGCGAGACATGCCGGCGAAGCGTTGCATAAGCGACCGTCAGGGCAAGCCATACACTGGCGAGGGAGACCACGCGCATCGTAAATGGTGTCAGGCCTCCGAGTATCTTGGCGACTACTCGATAGATGAGATGCAGCGTGGGGGGGTTAAAGTCCGCTCCCTGCGCGAGACTCACCAGACTTTTCAAAACACTCTGTTGATCCGCCAATAGCCATGTATGGTACTCGTCCAACCAGAGCGGCTTGGACATCAGGAGGAATCCACCGGACGCCGCCAGCGTTCCCAGCATCAGCAGAAGCAGAAACCCCGAGGCAAGTGCGACCTCAGAATCGTGAATTTGCCCCTTCTGCGCAGGTCGTTGATTGGTAAAAAACCGCGTCATGCTTCCAGTGGGAAAATGAACAAACGTGCCTCAAGGCGGGATTTGATCGACTTCGCCGCGTTCCTGTACCGGTGCGGTGGGCGTGACGAATCGATACATCACCGGCAGGTCGATTCGCAGCAACACCAACATGACAACGGCTGCCGTCAGCACCGCCATCATCAGCCCTCGCTCGCGATAGAGCCGCTCGGGCTGCTGCGCGGCGCTGTCGGACTTGAGTGCCACCTGCAGATACATGGCCATCACCAGCGCAACGAACGGGAAGGCGAGGATGAGTTCCATGCGATAGCGCATGCAGAAGGCGCCGAAGAACAACATCGACGCGGTGGCGTAGAACATGATGGCAATCAGCAATCGCTCGGCCGTGTAATGCGCGAACGATTTGCGATAGGCGGCAGCACGCGCCGGGTCACCGATCGAGCGCAGTTCGGCATACCGCTTGAGCGCCATGAAGTAGCAACCGATCATCCAATAGCTGAGCAGCAATGACGCGGGGGCCGTGGTCTGATTGGTGACGATGAACCACCCGGCGAGCATGCGCAGCGGGTTGTTCACGGCCTCGGTGAGCACATCCAGATACGGCACGTCCTTGCTGCGCACGGGCGGCACGTTGTACACGCACGCCATCAACCAGAGCGCGGATACGGACATCGTGAAGGGCATCGACACCTGCCAGGCGATGGCCAGCCCGGCAGCCATCAGCACCAGCCACTGCACATAGCCGGCCGAGGGTTGGACACGTCCGGCGGCAATCGGTCGGTGGCGCTTGTCGGCGTGGAACCGATCGGTGGGGGCGTCCAGAATCTCGTTGAGCGTATAGTTGCTGGAGGCGACGAGACAGATGGACAGGAGTCCGAGCATCGAGTGTGTGGCAACCTGTGTCCAATCCACCATCGGGACAGTACCGAGTGCCACCAGAATTCCGGGCAGCACAAAGACATTCTTGAACCAGTAGTCGATGCGCGCCATGGCCAGATGCGCACGCCAATCGACCCGTGTGGGCGTGGCCGTCATATAGTGGTCGCTCGCTCGGCAGTCAACGCCGGAGGAGTGGCGTCGTACCGGTCAGTTTGCACGATGGCCTCGAGCACCGGGCCGGCATACCAGCGGCGCGTGAAGTGATACCGAATACGGAATACGTCGAGACACCCGCGCAGGGAATCGGCCGCCGTCGTCGACGACCAGGACTTCCCAGGTGAGTCCGGTTCGTGCGAGCGCGTCGCGCAGCTCATCGACGGACCGCCGTGCAATGGGCGCTCCGTGAAAGCACGGCAGGACAACCGAAACGTCGGTCACGAATGGGGTCTGCGGTTCAAACGGTCGACGATTCTCTGCTGACGTGTGGCGGGCGCGGACGACTGGCGATCAATATGCATCGGCGGTAGGCCATGTGCCTGCCGACGCAGTAGTTTCCACCCCATGCCCGCAGCCACCGAGGGTCAGTTGAGAGGCGCGCCTTCGGCGCGTGCGCGACTCGCCTTCGCGGCTGGCATGGCCGTCCTCGCCATCGTGTATGTGTATCTCCGTGGCATGGACGATCCACAACGCAAGAGTGATTTCGACCAGGTCTGGTATGCGGCGCAGGCCGTATGGCATCACCAGAACCCCTATGAACTCATCGGCATTGGCAAGCCGTTCGCGTGGAAGTGGCCGTTCTACTACCCGTTGCCAGCCGTTGTACTCGTTGGGCCGGTGGGCCTCCTGTCGGTCATCGCCGCCCGCTGCGTGTTTGCGGGCGTATCCGTTGGTGCGCTGGCATGGTGCATCACCCGCGACGGATGGGCCAGGGTGCCGGTGTTTGTCAGCATGTCGTTTCTGGTGTCCGTGCAACTGGTGCAGTGGTCGCCGATACTGACGGCGGCGCTGCTGGCACCATCGCTGAGTTGGATTGGCGTGGCCAAACCCAATTGGGCGGTGGCCATCATGGCGTCCGCATCCACGCCACGCATCTGGAAGCCGTTGCTCGCAGGGGTTGGCATACTGAGTGTGCTGGCGTTCATCCTTCGGCCCGATTGGGTGAATCAGTGGTGCGCCATCGTGCGGACGGCCAGTCACTTTCGCACACCGCTGTTGCTGCCGATGGGATTTCTGATGCTGGCGGCGCTACTCCGCTGGCGGCGTCCGGAAGCGCGTCTGCTGCTGGCCATCGCGTGTCTCCCGCAGACACCGGGGTTCTACGACGCCGTGATGCTGTTCACGATTCCGCGAACGCTGCGGCAGTCGCTGCTGCTGGCCGCCGCCAGTTACGTCGTGTTCTTCGCCATGGCCGTGCGCGGACCGTGGCCCTCTGACGCGGCGTGGATGAGCGACATTGCGCGATTCACGCTGTGGTTCATGTACCTGCCGTGCGTGGCCATGGTGTTGCGTCGACCCAACGAAGGGACGCTTCCGGTTGGTGGTCGCCTGTTCGCCCCCGCGACGGCGGTCTCGTCGTGAGCGACGTCGACAGCGGTGCGCAGCGTTCGTGGCGGCAGCGCCCGGAGTTCCTGGGCGCGCTGCTGGTGGGTACCCTGGCCTTGCTGTTGTCGCTGGCGCGCGTGCTGCACGAGCCGTCGTGGCCCACCGATCTCGATCAATGGTATTTCGCCGCGCGGGCCATGCTGCAGGGTCGGAATCCGTACGATGCGGTAGGCCCCGCCCGCGAGTTCAAGTGGGATTGGCCGCTCAACTATCCATTGTCGACGGTGCTTCTCACCATGCCGTTGACCGTGCTGTCGCTGCCGGCGGCGCGCGTGGCCTTCAGCACCGTCGCCGGCGGCGTGTTGGGTTACGCACTGGGCAAGGACCGCTTTCAACGCATCGGCTTGGTGTTCAGCGCGGCGTTTGTCATTGCGATTTCCCGCAATCAGTGGTCGCCGTTCATCACGGCGGCATACTTTGCGCCAATGGCGGCGGTATTCCTGGCCGCGAAGCCCAACATGGCGCTGGCGTTTTTGGCCAGCATCCGCAGTTGGCGGCCGTTGCGCCGGATCGCGGGCATCGGCCTGGCGGCGGTCGCCGTCAGTGTGATGGTGCGCCCCTCCTGGCCACTGGAGTGGTTGCGAGCACTGGGTCAGATGGAGTACGTGGTGGCGCCGATCATGCGCCCCTACGCCTGGATGCTGGCGCTCGCCCTGCTCAAGTGGCGTCGCACCGATGCCCGCATCTTTCTGGCCCTGGTATGCGTACCGCAGACGCCCAGTCTGTACGATCTGCTGCCACTGTTTGTGCTGATGCGCACGCCGCGAGACGTGTCGATCCTGTCGCTGCTCACCCATGCACTGTTCCTGACCATCGTCGTCCTCGGCCCGTTTCCGTCATTCGATCGGTACGCCTACGAACTTGGCAACGTCGCGACGGTGGTGATCTATCTTCCAGTGATGCTCATGCTGCTGGGCCGCCCCAACGTTAGCGGTGTTGACTCCGCATTCGAGCCGGCACCGCCGCCGAGTCTGCGGGCGCAGTTCAGGGCCAGCCTCGAACAGATGACCCGGTTTGATGCCATGCTGCTACTCGTCAACGTGGCGGCGGTCGCGGTACTTCTCTGGATGACCCTGACTACGCGACGGATAATGAAGAACGAG
>JADKJT010000015.1 GCA_016720905.1 Gemmatimonadaceae bacterium
AACGCGCGTCGCGACAAACCCAAACGTCAGCGGCATCATCGCGAGGTACGCGGCCCAACAGGGCAGTCGGCGCATCATGCGAGCCCCCGCCACCGTCGATAACCCCACTCCAGCCCCCAGCAGCAGCGCGAGTAGCAGGAACACGACGGGCATGTCCCACGGAGTCCTTCGCTTCGCGCACCGTGACGCCGGCCTCGGTGAATATGGCGTCGCCGCCAGTTTCGCGACGTCGTCCATCGTGTAGTAGCGTCCGCCCTGTTTCCTTGGCGATGCGACGCAGCACGGTAGGGTGTTTGCTCGCTTGCGACACATCGGCACCGCGATCGTCCACCAACAGCGTGGTGGTGGCCGTGCGGGTGGAGTCGGTGCCGCGCTTTGCGGTTGCGGCAATCGCGTAGCGCCTGGAGTCTGCGGTCGTGAAGCGCCCGGTGTACGATCCATCCTGGCGCAGCGACCATTCCCAGCGGCACGGTGATGGTGTTGCCCGTCGGCGTGGTTACCGCCACCGACACATTCGCGTCATTGATGTCGGCGGAAGAACGTGTCGCCCAAATGCGCGCAACGTCACCGATTCGCCCGGTGCGACGCGCGACGGCGACGCGGCAATCTCGAAGAGTGCCGGCGCATCCACCGCCAGCGCACCATCTGTCGCCAGAATGTCTGGTGCGTCATGTCGTCGACGGCAATGCTCGCGTCCATCTTCCACTGCCAGGAGTCCTGCACGGTGAACACGGCACTCATCCCGCGCCCATAGTGCTGCCACGCCAACACCGGCACATCGGCCCGTCCGCCTTCGATCTGTCCCGCCAACAGCACCGTGGCACCGGCGCGCAACGAGCCGGGTCGATCCACGGAGGTCAGCGCCGGGAGCGAATCCCAGCGCGCCCGTGACGACGCCATCGACGCACGCAACTGCAGGGCCGCATGCGACTCACCCGCTCGGGTCGGTTTGAATCTTCATGGCGGTGGCCGGACCGTCCAGATTCGGTTCTCCGCGCGTGAGCGTGATCGGCAGGACATCGGCCAGCGGCGTATCGGCAAAGGCGCCCTCGGACAATGACGCGCGTCCGCCCAGCACCAGCAGGCCGCCGCCGCTGACGACTCACGAAGTCGCTGATCACGCGCAACTGGTCGGCTAAGTGAAGGACGACGCCCCGATGCTGCCAGGATAATCGCGCGATACGAGAAGAGCTCCTCCCGACTGGTGGGAAAGCCGCCCAGCAGTTCAAGACTGTCGCGCACGCCCAGCCGCAGAAACTTGCGTTCGGCACTGCTGCATGAGGCCCCCACCTGCACGCCGCTGTCGGTCGCCACCGCGCTGACGCAGGAACGCGAACTCCGGGCGCGGTTCGCCTTCCACGTACAGCACGCGATCCGCCCCGGCGCACCTCGATGCTGGTTTGCCACTCGTTGTTTTCGGTGACGATTTCGTTGGCCAGCGGTCGCGCGCGACCGCCAGCCGGTGCACACCGGCTGACAGCGGCGGCACCCGCAAGCGGACGTACTGGTCACCGGTGTCCGGCGACTTCACGGTGTCGGTTGATACCACGCGGCCATCGGCTTCCACGGAGATCAGTGCCATGTCGCGCCCGATGCCGCGCACGCGCACATCGGCCTCCACAAGCACGGTGGCGCCGGCAAGAGTGTGACGCGGGGCCTGCACGCGCTCTACTGCGAGATCGCGATCGAACCGTTCGCGTCCCACGCCAACGGTGTACACACGGAATGCGACGGCACGCAGCGCGAGCAACGCATCGTCGTACCGTGTGCCGCCATTGTCCGCGCCATCGGACACCAACACCACGCCCCGCCAGCGGAAGTCCATTGAGATCCTCGCGCACGGCGTCCAGCGCGCGGGCCAGATCGGAACGTGTGCCGGCACCCGTCAGGTCGCGCGCGCTCGCCAAGGGCGATGCGTCCGCGCCAAAGCGAAAGCGCCGCAGGGCGAATCGCTCACCGAGCGTGCGGCTCAGGGCGGCCGTGTCGTCGAACACGCGCTGCACGCGCGCCAGCCGCGATGTATCACCCACATCGCGTATGCGCATGCTGCGCGAGTCATCCATCACCACCGCAAAGACGTTGCGCTGCGGAACGGCCGAGGCGATCACCAGCCCGGGACGCAACAGGCAACCCAGCACCAGCAGCACCGCCAGCGTGCGCAGCGTGCCCAGCACCACGCGGTCACGCACCGACAGCGAGCGAACGCGCGTAAAAGAACGTGACCAGCAGCAGCGTGCCCGCCGCCGCCAGGGCAATGACGAGCACCGGGACAACGGGTGCCAGCGCAAATCGCCGCGCGCGAACACGCGCAGCGGAACTTGAAGAAGAACGTGACGATGGCGTCGACGACCGATGTCACAGAAGCGGGGCCGGACGGGAGGTGGAGCGGAACGGGAAGCGACGAGTGCACCGCGGAGCACGCATCGTCTACCCCGTGACGCGGAAAGGTCGGAGCGTTGGATCGTCGCGTCTCGAACCGGGACGAAGGGATGAAAAGCGGACTTAACGTCGGTCGGCCGCATCCGTCCAACGGCATGAAGCGAACGCCGTCGTCAACACCTGACACGGCCAACGCCGCTCTTACCGAGAAAGATTCCTATGCGAAGGCTCTCAACCTCAGCGCTGGCCGTTCTGGCCACCGTCATGACGTCGGCCGTCGCGGTGGCACAGACCCGCCCAGTGACACCGCCTCGTCCAAACCGCGTTGCCCAACCGACCAACGCCAATCGCGATAGTCAACCGCCTCGCCCCGTCGCGCGGCCCCCCGCTGAGCCCGCTCGCCGGACCAGGCATGGGTGGCCCGGCGTCCAATCTGCTGCGGATGCGCGAACAACTCGAACTCACCGATGAGCAGGTGAAGAAGCTGGAAACGCTGCAATCGATACCGCGGCCTCAGCGCAACGAGGCCGACATGCTTCGGGCCCGCGCCGATCTCATGGATGCCACCAAGGGAGACATCAATCTGGAGAAGGCGCGAGCCGCGTTTGATCGCATGGCCCGCGTGCGCACCGATGAGCAGCTGGCCCAGTTGAAGTCACGGCAGGAGCTGCGCGGCGTGCTCAACCCCGCACAACGCGCCAAGCTCGATGCCATGGCCGGTCGCCTGCGAGATCGACGTGGCGCCGCCATGCGCGGTCGCGCCAATCAGCGCATCGGCCCGATGCGCGCCCCACAGTTTCGCGGGCAGCGTCCGGGACAGGGACGTGGCCAGTTCGGACCGGGCATGGGAAATCGGCGCGGCCCCAATGGCCCCCTAATGGTGCCCAGGGTTTTGAGCCGGGGATGAGGCAGGGGATGGGTCCAGGGATGGGTCAGGGTCCAGGTCAAGGACCGGGTCAGGGACCAGGTCAGGGTCAGGGCATGCGTCGGCGCTTGAACATGCCGCCATCTCCACCACCTGCGGACACCACGCGGTAAATCGCATTTGTCAGGACCGACGGGAGGCATGGCCAACGCTGTGTCTCCCGTCTCCCGTCTCCCGTCTCCCCTACCGCGCCACCGCCACCGCCGCAATCAACCTGATCAGCGCGTCCACGTCGCGCAGGTCGAGTACCTCGCCCGGCGCATGGGAGTATCTCCCGGGCCAAGACAGGCCGATGTTGGGCGCACCGTAGGGTGCGATGGCGCTGCCATCCGTTCCCCCGTGCGTCGTGCCCACTTGTACTGGAATGCCCTGCGCGTTGGCGATACGCAGAATGCGCTCGCGTTCGGCCCGCGGGGTGATGGCGCCATCGTCGAGTCCGCGCAGCACCGCACCACGTCCCAGTGGCAGGAAGGCGAACATCGGCGATTCCAACGGCGTGTCGGACGACACGAACGTGTCGATGCTGTAAATCCGCGTGAGGCTGCGGCCGTGGTCGGCGCCGAAGGCACTGGCCCCAGCAAGCCCTTCTTCTCGCGTGCTCCACACGAACACCACCTTGTGCGTCAGCGTGGCCGGGTCGATTCGCTTGAGCGCATGCAGCAACGCGGTCGAACCGGTTCGGTCGTCGCTGCCCCGACCGGTGAGTCGCGTGCCCGCCAGTCGTGTGGCGTGTTTATACGCCGTAATGGCCATGCCCACCCGCACCCCACGCGCCACCAGCCCGGTGGAATCGGTGCCGAACCACGCCGTGAGCGCGTTGATGGGCTTGCTGCGCGCTGAATCACGCGGCACGAACACCCCTCGCAGCGATTCGGCCACATGACCGGAGGCGTCGCGATCGAAGTGCAGCATGGCTAGTTGACCCTCCCACGCGGTCGTCACCGCGCCGCCCCGACGCGCCAGCCGCACGCGACCGTCCGCGAGAATCGCTTCCACTTCGAAGGACACCTCGTCCATGTGCGCGATGAACGCGACCGAATCACGATCGGGGCCGACCGCTACGATCAGATTACCCGCGGTGTCGGTCGTGGCGCGCGACGCCGCCCACGCCGGCAAGAGCGCAGTGATGGCATCACGAACCCGCCATTCATGCCCCGGCACGCCGGCCAGGTCGGCAATCTGCAGAAACGTCTTCTCGGCAGCGTCGTACGCGTCGCGCCGCGTCGTGCGCACGGTCGCGGTATCAACACGCGGCGCGATCCACGGCACAACGGTATCCACACTTCCCGCAGCGACCAGTGCGCGCGCATCACCGCGCGCGCATCATCAGCATGAATGGACTCCACCAGCGAGCCCGCGAAACGCACGCGCGGCGACAACCTGCACACTGTCGCGCGACAAGCTGACAGGAAGCACACGGGCCAGACGTTGACGCGACGTGCCCAGTCGCAACGCCGGAATTGACGTGACGGCGGTTCGCGCCACATCACGGCCTTCGTCCAACAGCGTGATGGCGTCCACCGTGCCCAGACGCGCCAACACCGCGCTCAATCCGACCCAGCCGAAGCTGCGCTGCGTGGATAACACGAGATCGTTTCGCCCGTGGGTACGAGCGGATTGCGCCGCACTCGCCACGGCCGCACAGCTCGCGCGCGCACTGGCCGCCGGGCCCGAGGCATAGCCCTCATAGGTCCACACCGGCGCGCGGTGAGCACGCGAACCTGCTGTGCCTCGTGAAACTGATCCCACAGCGGGTGGCCGGGCACGCCCGCGCGATGCAGCCGCACAAATCCGTCGTCGGTGATTTGACTGACCACGAATCCCGGCACATCCATCGCGCACGCGACGACGCGACGCGGCGACCCGCTGCCAATGCGCTTGATCAGATTGCCGAACGCATCGCCGCGCCAACCGGGCAGAATTGGCGACAGCACCCGCTGGCCGAATGACTCACCGCCGGGCGGCGCATCGACGTGAATCCACGCGGCAATCGCCGAAGCCGTCGACGCGCGCGTGCCGTCCGACATGACGCCGGATGGCGTGACCTGCGCCGCGGCGACTGCCGACGGGCGAGCAGCGGACGCACCAAGCGCCGCGAGCGCGACACCCACGTGAACCAACCAGGTGCTACGTCCCATCGCGGCGCTCCATGACAGTGGGTGATGACCGCACATGCCGCCGCGCGAATCCGGGCACGCGGCAGCACGGCGGGGAGAACTTACATCGCTTCGTCCGCGCTGGGGCCGTAGAGCCCGGGACTGGCACGCCAACCAAACGGTAGTAAATGGTCAACTGCGCCCGATGGTGAATCATGTGGTTGACCACCATGCCGCGCAGTACCGCAATGCGCGGCATCGCCATCAGCACCTCGTCACCGTTCTTCATCGTCCACGTCTCCATCATCTGCGCGTCGGTGGCCTCGGCCAACGCGGCCGTGAAGCCCGCCATCCGTTCATCGAATTGCGCCACGAAACCGGCAGCGGTAGTCGGCACTGGCGGACCCGGTGGGAACGGGACGGCAAAGTCGAGCACATCCTGCTTGAGCGTGATCACCCCCCACATGGGGAAGTCGGTGAGGTGGTTGGCCAGCTTCTGCAACGGCCACGACTTGGGATGCGGTGTGAAGTCGAGATGGTCGGCGGGGACGCGCTCAAGCATGCGACGCGTTTGGGCGATCTCGTGATCGAGATCTGCCAGGACACTCTGGGCGATGGACGATGACATGGGTCGGAGAGGTGGTGATGAAGGGGACTGCTCGGCGCGCCAGCGAGCCACGTCGCTCGGCGTGTCCAAGTCGAAACTACCGAGACGAAGAAAAACCGAAAGAGTGTCGATGGAAAAAAGACTCTTGGCCCCTCGATCCCCCGTGAGTGATCGCAGTATGGCCCAGTCTGCTTTCGGGAAGAGCGCCGGAATGCCGAGAACCATGTCACCGCCCGCGGATTCATAGCGGGAGGCAATTATCGATGAATGATCCGGTGAATGATCTGATGATGTATCGATTATGGCGCGAAAATGCTCTGAGTTTACAGTTGGCATGTCGCAGGCGGCGATCAGAACAGCCTCGCCGCCGCCGCTTTGGATTCCGCCCATTCCACGGCGCATCGGATCGACGACCCAATACCTTCGGTCCAGACTGCGTTGTGAACCACAGTAACGCCGAGCGCACGAACCGCCGCTGAGACTGCCTGGTCTTGAGCTCCCGTGACCACCAAGACCGGGGAACAGCCCGCCTCCAGCAGCGCGATCGCGGCGCGCGCCACCAGCGGGCGTCCCGCTTCGTCAACCAGCAACTGCTTTGGCGAGCCAAGACGGCGCGATTCGCCGGCCGCCAAAACCACTCCGGCGATACGGGCCGCCGTCACGGTGCGGTGTGCGGCGTTGGGGTGCGTGTGTGGATGGGACTGTGCCGCTCCCGAAGCGATCCGCCCGGGCGGCCATGCAGAATCGCCTCGATTTCGGCGATAGCCGACAGTGCAATCGACTCGGGGGACTCGCCCCCCAGATCGAGTCCGATCGGTGCGTGCAGTCGCTGTTCCATTCGCGCCGTGATCTCGAGGCCCCCGGTCCGCAACGATTCCACCAGTTGTGCGGCCCGCTGGCGCGACCCCAGCACGCCGACATACCCCAGCGGTAGCGGCAACAGCCGCTCCAGCCATTCGGCGTCGATCGCAAATTGATGAGAGAGCAGCGCCACGGCGGTCCGTGAATCGCGCGATACGTGAGCGATCCCGTCGTCGGCCCGAGCCACAATCCGCGCTACCCGTTCCGGCAGCGAGACGGACTCCACCACAAATGGACGATGATCGACCAGCGTGACGCGCCATCCCAGTGTGTGCGCGATCGCGGCGAAGGCCTCCGCGCCTCGACCTGCACCGACGAGGACCAGCGACACCCGGCGGCACCAGCGGGTCGACCAGACAGCGCAGCGTCTTGTCGAATACCTGGACCGCACCCTGGGTCGGGTGCGCCGTAAGTCGCGCCGCATTCATCAGAGGGATGGCGGCATCGCGAAGCGCCGGCGCGCACGCGTGCCACTCGCCGGTGCCTCCAGCGGCCGTCTCCTCAAGCACGGTGATCAGCGCGCCTTCCTCGCGCGCATCGCGAATGGCACACGCCCGCTCCAACCACGACAAATCACCCAGCGGTTCCAGCAGCAGATGGGCGACACCGTCACACATCGCGCCAAATCCCCAAATGGCCTGCAGGTCGTCCCGGAGATCGTACGTGAGTCGCCGAGGCACCCCGATGCACACACGGCGGCGGCTGGGCGGCGACATCCCCTTCAGACAACCGCCGCTGACCGCTCCGGCTAGCAGCGCCCGTCCGCATCCACCAGAGACGCGCCCCGGCTGTCGATGAGGACCCGTCCACGGCGTGCAGCGTAGCCAGTGCCAGCGGCACCAGCGGCCGCGGTCGGCCCGGGCCCGTCGGGCCGCGCGCGTCAATTCATCGAGTCCCGACATGATGCAGGAAAGTATGGCAGGCACCCCCGCCGAAGGCGATAGCCGAAGGCGATAGCCGAAGGCGATAGCCGGGCCAGCCCGCAGGCTACGCGGTGCGTGAAAGCAAGCACCCACTTGCCAGCAAGCATGTACTTGCATTACCCTCTGAGCATGATCGAAGACCATCGACACCGGATTCTGCACGCCGCCGCCCGTGTGTATGCCCAGCACGGATGGCGCGGGGCGACTCCCACGCGCCGCATCGCTGAAGAGGCGGGCGTCAACGAAGTCACGATCTTTCGGCAGTTCGGCTCGAAGGATGCGCTGCTCGAGATCGCCATGCGGGAGTGCGCGCGTCTGGAACAGGATGCAACACTGCCCCACGAGCCCGCGCACCCGGAACGCGAGTTGTATCACTGGATTCATGCGCACCACGCCTCGTTGTCGAACATGCGGGACATCGTGCGCCAGATGATGAGCGAGGCGGCGGAGCGTCCGGAAACGGCGATCTGTGCGGCCGAGGGGCCCAGCAAGGGCGTTTGCCCAACTGCGGCAGTATGTCGTCCAGTTGCGGCGCCACGGATGGATCAGCGAGCCGGAAGAGACGCGTCGGTGATGTCCGCGGCGCCGTCACCATGCTCATGGGTGCCATCTTCGCGGACGCCATGAATCGGGAGATCATGCCGGCCATGTTCCCGCAAACGGTCGACGACTCCCTGCACGCGTACGTTCGCATCTTTCTGCGCGGTATCGGCGTGTCGTCGGAACCAACGCCGTCTGTCAAACGTACGCCTCGACGCCCTATCAGCATTTCCACTTCGACCGCCGAATGATGGCCAGATCCCTTTCCACCCTCGTGTTGCTGTCGCTCGCACTGTCACCGGTTGCCTTGCGTGCACAGTCCGGCAGTACGGCCGGCGCGCCAATGGTGCTCTCGTTGAACGATGCCATTCGGCTGGCCACGGGTACCAGCGAACAAGTCGCGCTGTCGCGGGCGGGCGAACAGCGCGCAGGGTCAGCAGCTGCAGGCGCGATCCGCCCTGTTGCCACAGGTGTCCAGCACGCTCAACTGGCAGAAGCAACTGCAGAATCAGTTTGCGGCCATCTCGAAGCGCGCCAGCAACGGCACAAATGGCGGAAGCTCGGAAAGTGACACGTCCGCCGCCGGCAATGCGACATCGTCCATCACGCGAATCTTCGCGTCGGAATACAATTTCAATCTCGGCCTCACCGCGTCGCAGCCACTCTACACCGGGGGCGGGCCACCGCCAACATTCGCGCCGCACAGGCCGGACGCGAGTCGGCGGAGATTGGCATCACCAGCGCGCAAGCGCAGGCGCAGCTGGACGTGACGCAGGCCTACTACGATGCGTTGCTGGCCGATCGGTTGTTGACCATTTCCGATTCAACGCTGGTACAGGCCGAGCGCACCTTGCGACAGGTGCAGCTGACACGCAGCGTCGGGTCGACGTCTGAGTTCGAGTTGATCCGGGCACGCGTGACGCGCGACAATCAGCGGCCCGGCTGGCTGCAGGCGCGCACCGCGCGCGATCTCGCCTACGATGCGACTGCGCCAACCACTCAACCTCGACGCCGAACGGGCGGTCGCGCTCACCGACAGCATCGTTGAGGCGCCCCTCGCATCGGTGGTCGCGTCGACCGCACCGATCACCACCGTGAACGTGGCGGCAGCGGACGTGCTCGCGATCGATCCCGCCGTGCAGGCG
Organism: Gemmatimonadaceae bacterium; assembly: GCA_016720905.1. Lineage (NCBI taxonomy): Bacteria > Pseudomonadati > Gemmatimonadota > Gemmatimonadia > Gemmatimonadales > Gemmatimonadaceae > Gemmatimonadaceae bacterium. Next base: position 9,477 of record JADKJT010000015.1, read on the forward strand.
CTGCGTGGCCCGCACGCTGGCCACCAGCGATACCGGCGCGTCGGGCGAGCTCCGGTGCGCCAGGCACTCAAGGGCGTTGAAGTGGCGCAGCAGCAAGGCTGCGCGCCACGCGCGCGCAGCGGCTGCCATCGCTGGCCGCCACCACCAACTATCAGCGGCTGGCCTATCCCACCAACGTGTTGCCCAGGAGTCTCGCCGACTTCTTCCCCAATTGGACCGTCGGCATCGGGCTCTCGTATCCCATTTCACCTGTGGACGCATCCGCGGCGACATCCTGGCTGCCGAAGCCTCGGTGATCGAGGGCGCAGCAGCGACTGCGACAGGCGCAGGAAGGTGCGGCGCTCGATGCCCGGTCGTCCACCGCGAAGCTGACCGAGGCGGAAGCCTCCTGGCGAGCCGGCGTGGGCACGGCCGAACAAGCGCAACGCGCGTACGAGATCGCGGAAGTGCGTTTCCGCGAAGGCATCTCCACGCAGTTGGAACTCTCTGAAACACGCGTCCAGTTGCAGCAGGCGTTGGCCAATCGCGCCCGGGCCGCGCGTGATCTGCAGGTGGCCCGCAAGCGACTCGAGTTGCTGCGCGATCTTCCATTGTCTTCCGGCTTCACTCCGTCAACCAGTTCGAATCCATGATGACCACGACGCGCCGGATGGCGCCCACTGCTACATCGATCGCGCTGGCCAGCGCGCTCATGCTGGCGCCTGCAACAAGGCCAAGGAAGCTGTTGCCCACGACGGCCGCCACCGCGCAGTGACCATCGGCCCCGACAACATCGCCGTCGCGACCACTGATACCTCGCGCAGCGGTCCGGCCATCTCGGGCACGCTGGTGGCCGACCGCGAAGCGCGCATTCGCGCCGAGATTGGCGGCGCCGTGCTGCACACGTATGTTGACGCCGGTCAGCGCGTGGCGGCAGGAACGCCGTTAGCGCATTGATGACGGTGGAAGTGCCGCACGAAACCCCATTGTCCGCACGCTCCAATGTCACGCAGGCTACCGTCGGCGCCGATCGAGCCGCGCGGAATTGAAGCGCGCGAAGACGTTGTTGGCGGCTGGTGCCATTGCGGAACGTGATGTCGAAGGCGCCGAGCGGGCGTTAACGTGTCAGCGCAGGCGCAACTGGGGCCGACGCCGATTCGCGTCTCCAGCACGATGGAGAAGAACCTGCAACAACGCCACCATTCGCGCGCCGTTCGCGAGCATTGTGGCGGAGAAATCAGTGAGTCCCAGTGACATTGTCGCACCCGGTGCGGCGCTGTTCACGGTGATTGATCGCGCAGCCTGAAGGTTGGGGGCGTCGTTACCGACGTCGGCACTGGCCGATGTGTGCGCGTGGGCGCGCCGGTGATGTTCACGGTGAACGGGTCCGGACAATCAACTGGAGGGACGCATCACCCGCGCTAAGCCCGATGACGGATCCGCAAACGAACCAGGTGAGTCTGCTGGCCACCGTGCCCAATGCGAAGAATGCTTTGGTGGCGGGACTGTTCGTGGAAGGTCGTATTGCTGCCGAGAAGCGCATCGGGATCCTGGTGCCCGAGAAAGCCGTTGATCAAACAGGCATTGTGCCGATCGTGATGCGCCTCGGGGCGGCAAGGTGGAACGCGCGTGGAAGTGCAGGTGGGCGTGCGCGACGAGGGCGCGGAAACGCTGGAGATCCGTTCGGGACGGGCGACACGGTGTTGCTGGGTGCCGCACGCGGGATCTCGATAGGATCGTCGACATTGGTGGTGTCGTCACCAAAAGACGCACCGGCGGCGCCGGTCAAGAACAACTAGGCCGACGGTCCGTCAGCCAGGAGCACACACGGGATATCCATGTTCATTTCAAATTTTGCGATCAGCGTCCGCTCATCACGGTCGTGTCCATGCTGGCGCTGGCGGGATTCCGGACTGGTCGCGCTGTTCCGACTGAAGACCAACGCAGGTTTCCGGTGGTGCAGCCGCCGGTGGTGCAGACCACCATATTGTATCCCGGTGCCGGACCCGAGCAGGTGGAACGTGAAGTGCTGGAAGCCGATCGAGGAAACCATTCAGGGCCATCTCAGGCGTGAAGAGCGCTAACAGCGAGGCGCAGGACGGTTTCGCGCAGATCACCACCGAGTTCGAATTTTCCAAGCCGTTGCGGGATGCCACACAGGAGATTCGCGACGCCATCGGCGCAAACAGCGGGACCTGCCGCGAGGAGATGGAAGTGATCCTCCGGCGCTTCAATGGGACCGACGCACCGATCGTCACGCTCTCCCGGTGTTTTTCCACGTCGCTGACCCCGGCGCAGTTGACGCTCATCGCCGATCCGGGCATCACGCGGGAACTGCGTTCGATTCCCCAGGGTAGCCGACGTGAAAGTCACCGACGCGGTGAAAACGCAGACTCACCATCAATCTCGACCCGCAGCGGCTGCGGGCGGTAAGCGTGAGCGTGCCGCAAGTGGTGCGGGCGCTGCAGCAGGGAGATCATCTGGCCGTGCCGGTGGGCCGGGTCACCAGCGCGCTGGACAAGACGCACCATTCGCCTGCAGGGCCCGCTTGAACGGGCCGCAGGATTTCATACAGCTAGTGGTGGCCGAGCGCGGCGGCAACGTGGTGCGACTTGGCGATGTCGCGACCCGGTCGACGACGGCACCGAAGAAACAACGCACCATTGCGCTCTACAACGGCAAGGACGCCGTTGGCGTTGAAATCAAGAAGACCAGCGAGTATTCGACCTCCGCCGTGGCGAAGCGTGATCTTGAAAAAGGTCGAGCAACCCCGACGCCTGCGCTGCCTGCCGGCGCGCAGATCAAGGTGGTCAAGAACAAGGGAGGCTGCGTTGAGATTCGGTGCCGGAACGTCAGGAGGCGCTAATCGAAGGGGCGCCGCTCACCGTGCTCGTCGTCTTCTGTTTCTCAATTCGTGGCGGTCCACGGTGATTGCCGGTCTCGCCCTTCCGGTGTCAGTGCTGGCCAGCTTTGGCCGTGCCGGGCCTTTTTTGGGTTCACGCTCATTACGATGTCGCTACTGGGGCTATCTGCTGGCCATCGGCATTCCTGATTGACGACGCCATTGTGGTGCGCGGAACATCTTGCGGCATATCAGAGATGAGGAAAGACCGTTACGACCGCGCGTGGAGGCACCGACGAAATCGACACGGCCGTCGCGGCGACGACGCGTTTCCCATCATCGCCGTGTTCGTACCATTGCATTCCTGCAGGGTGTCTCCGGCCAGTGGATTTCAGCCATTCGCCCTCACCATCGCCTGCTCGGTGCTGGTTTCGCTGTTCGTGTCGTTCTCGCTCGATCGATGCTCTCGGCGTACTGGCCTGACCCGCATCAGGAAGAGCATGAAGGCGTGGATCACCAAAAAGCTCGCCAAGTTCAATCTCTGGTTCAACGGCTTGGCCAATGGCTACCGCCGTGTGGTCAGGTGGGCCTTGGATCATCCCAAGTCGATGATGTTCCTGGCGGTGGCCAGCTTTCGTCCCGCCCTGTCCATGCCGGCGCTCGGCCTGGTGGGTGGCGAGTTCTTCCCGCTGGAAGACAATGCCGAAGTGTCGCTAACCGTCGACGCGCCTCCGGGCGCCAATATCGACTTCTCGCGCCAGAAAACCGGCGAGACGCTCCGGTTGGTGGAGAAGTATCGGAAGTGAAGTACACGTTCGTCACGGCAGGTGGCGCCAGCGGGGCCGTGGACAAAGCCAGCATCTATGTGAGCTCAGTACGAAAGCCGAGCGTCGGGCGATTGGGCAACGCGGCGCCGAGGAATGGGCGGCGCAGATGCGCGACGACGTGAAGAGCATCGGCGGCGCCGACGTGGCGGTATTCACCAACGACTTCTCGGGTGCCCAAAGCAGATCTCACTGGAGTTGCGCGGCAGCGACAAGGCGGCGCTCAATCGGTGGCCAATCGGTATCTGGCGGCCGTGAAGGCCCGCGCCCGAATTGCGGTAGACGTGGGCCTCAGCGCAAGGGACAGAAGCCGGAGCTCACGGTGGAGATCGATCGCGGACTGGCCGGCGCGCTGGGGCTGAGCATTGGCCAGGTGGCGCAGGCCATTCGTCCGGCATTTGCCGGCCTCGATGCCGGCGACTGGGTCGATCCCACCAATCAGACGCGCAAAGGTCATGGTGCGCCTCTCACCGGAAGCGCGCGCCCGTGGCTCCGACCTGGCGTTGTTGCCCATTGCCATTGGCACGGGCCCCAACGCGCAACTGATCCCGTTGCAGCAGGTGGCGCGCATCAGGAGCAACCTCGGACCGGCCATCGTCAATCATCTCAATCGCGACAACGTGATCAAGGTGGGAGGCGAACTTCGCCGGACGGTCCTCACCGAAGTGATGAAAGGATATCAACGCGAACACGGCGAAGATCCCCATGCCGCCGGGGGTGCAGCTCTCCACAGGCGGGCAGGTCGAGCAGCGGCAGGAGGTGTTCACCAACATCTTTGTCGCGCTCGGTGTCGCCATTGCGCTCATGTACCTGATTCTGGTAGTGCAGATTCGGTTCCTTCCTCGATCCCATCGCCATCCTCAGCTCGCTGCCGCTGTCGCTGATTGGCGTGATGGGTGCGCTGGCCATCACGGGGCACACCATCAACCTCATGAGCCTGATCGGCGTGATCCTGTTGTGCGGCATCGTGGCCAAGAACGCCATTCTGCTCATCGATTTCGCCAAGTGGGCGCGCAGGCAGAACGGCATGCCGTTGCGGGGAGGCGCTGATCGAGCAGGCGCCATCGGTTGCGTCCCATTCTCATGACCCGTTCGCCCTCATCGCCGGCATGATCCCGGTGGCGCCGGGACGAGGCGAAGGCGCGTCATTCCGCGCGCCGCTGGGCGTGGCGGTGATTGGCGGCGTGATCACGTCAACCGTGCTGACACTGCTGGTCATCCCCACGTTCTACGAAATTTTCGACAACATGCGGAGCTGGTTCGCGCGGAGCGCGTGGGCGCAGCGACCCCCGCACACCGGACAGTTCCGCGCGATCGAGGCCCGTGCCAAGCATGGGCGACTAGACAACGATGCGCCCGGGGCCTCCGCTAGATTGACAGCATGATGACTCCCGTCCGCCTGCTTTCCTTTGCCATCGTGGCTGTCACGGCCGTGTCGGTTGGCAATTGGTCGGACCTCCACTTCATCGAGGCGCTGGCGGACGGCTTCTGGACCTACGCGCTGTTGGGGTTGTCGGCCATTGTCATTTGAGGAACTGTCACCGGTGTTCGGTGGCATCGCGGCCTTACGAAGGCGAATTGCAGCTCATTCGCGTGATTGTCGGCATCACACTGGGCGGCTGGCTGTGTACATCGGTGTTGTATGCGGCCGGGCGCGTGAAGTGGGACTGGATTCGCAAACGCTTCCCGCGATTCCGCGCGGCGGGTACTAGTGGCGTTGCGTGTGGTAGCGCGGAATCCGCTCGGCGTCGTTCCTGGTGCGCTTCGCGTTTGGATTGCGCATTGTGCTGCCGTTGGCGTGTGGTGCGGCGCGCGTACCTCTGGCTACGTATCGCGGCGTCGCTCCTGGGGTCGGCACTCTGGACGCTGGTGTTCGCGCTTATTGGCTATGCCGCCGGTGAGGCCGCTGTGCGCGCGGTGGGCCATGTCGGGCGGGCCGGCGAGATCATTGGTGCGCTCGTGGTCACGGCCGCAGTGTATGCGTTCATTCGCTGGAACCGCGTGCGGCGCGCGAAGAAAGATGAGCGCAAGCGGCGGAAAGCGCAGCAGGGAATCGCGGCACCTTGACGCAGGAAGGGTTTCGCTCTCAATTGGCGTCAGTGGGCCGCAGTACTATTCCAATCGTATGAGCCAATCCGCCTTCAACGAACGCGAGATCTGCACCAAATTCATCACCCCGGCCTTGAGGATTCAGGCTGGGGATGAGATGACGCAAATCCGTGAAGGTATCGTTTCACGCGTGGGCGCATCATCGTACGCGGCAAGCTGGTGACGACGCGGGAAGTCGAAACGGGCCGATTACGTATTGTACGCCAAGCCCAATATCCCGATCGCGATCATCGAAGCCAAGGACGGCACCCACATGGTGTGGTGACGGAATGCAACAGGGACTCGAGTACGCGGAAACCGGCATCCCGTTCGTATTCTCGTCAAATGGCACGGGCTTCGTGTTTCACGACCGCACGGGCGCGAGCAAGACACTCGAGACCACCATTACGCTCGCCCAGTTTCCATCGCCCACCGAGTTGTGGGAGCGCTATCGTGCGTGGAAGGGGCTGACGGACAAGCAGTCTGAGATTGTACTGCAGGACTACTACGACGACGGCAGCGGAAAGGCCCCGCGCTACTACCAAGTGAGCGCTGTGAACGCCGCCATGGAAGCCATCGCCAAGGGACGCGATCGCATTCTGCTGGTCATGGCCACGGGCACCGGAAGACGTACACCGCCTTTCAGATCATCTGGCGACTGTGGAAAGCGGGACGCAAAACGCATTCTGTTCTTGGCCGATCAGCATCACAATTGACCAGACCATGGTGAAGGGCGACCAGTAGTTTGGCGCGGCTATGGCCAAGCTGTCCACCACCAGCAAAACCATCGAGCGGCAGGATGGCACGAGGCAGGATCTGGCTCTCGCCCTCGATAGCAGACGCCGCATCGATACCGCCTACGAGATCTACCTCGGCCTATACCAAGCCATTACGGGCCCCGAAGAGCGGCAGAAGCTATTCCGGGAGTTTTCGCCAAGTTCTTCGATCCAGATCGTCATCGACGAATGTCATCGCGGCAGCGCCGCCGAAGACTCGGCGTGGCGTGAAATTCTTGAGTACTTCTCGGGCGCCACGCAAATCGGCCTCACCGCAACGCCCAAGGAAACCAAGTACGTCTCGAATATCGCGTACTTCGGAGAACCGGTTTTCTCCTATTCGCTCAAGCAGGGCATTCGCGACGGATTCCTGGCCCCGTACAAGGTGGTAAAAGTCCACATTGACCGGGATGTTGAAGGGTACCGTCCAGAGCGCGGCCAGCTTGATCTCGATGGCGAGGATATCGAGGACCGCATCTACAACACCAAGGACTTCGACCGCACGTTGGTGTTGGATGAGCGTACCAAGCTGGTTGCCCGAAAGGTCACCGAGTTTCTGAAGGAGAGCGGCGACCGATTCCAGAAGACCATCGTGTTCTGCGTGGATACCGAGCACGCCAGTCCGAATGCGGCAGGCGTTGGTGAACGGGAATGCTGATCTCGTGGCCAAGAATCACCGGTACATCATGCGCATCACCGGCAACGATCCCGAAGGGCGGGCCGAGCCCTGGGGAATTTCATCGACCCGGAGTCGGAGTACCCCGTCATCGTGACCACGTCGCGCTTGCTGTCCACGGGCGTGGATGCGCAGACCTGCCGCCCAGTTGGCTGCTCGATCCCGAAATTGGCTCGATGTCCGAGTTCAAGCAGACCTTGGGACGCGGCACGCCTAGGGGCGCAAGAACACGCACAAGTACTACTTCACTCTGATCGACTTTCGCGGCGCTACCAATCATTTCGCCGATCCCGACTTCGATGGTGAACCGGTGCAGATCTACAAGCCGGGTGAGGGCGATCCCGTGGCGCCGCCCGACGATGTACCCGCTCTGGATGGCGATGGCAACGAGCTGCCGATCGAGCCGGGGTCAGACGAAGTGCTGGTAGACGTCCCGCTCGATCCAACCATCCCCTCGGTGGGCGGCGGGCGCAAGAAGATCTACGTGTACGGAGTGCCGGCAAAAATCATCGCTGAACGCATCGAGTACCTGGACGAGAGCGGCAAGCTGGTCACGGAGAGTCTGCGCGACTACACCAAAGCCGCGCTCACCCAGCCGATTCGCCAATCTCGACGACTTCCCGGCGCGTTGGCGTACCGCCGACCGAAGGCGGCCATCGTGGAGGAGCTCGAAGCCGAAGGGCTGCCGCTCACCTATCGCTCGGGAACTTGGGACCGATCTCGATCGTTCGATCTCATTTGCCGTGTGGCCTTCGGTCGTAAGCCGCTCACTCGGCGTGAGCGCGCCGAGCACGTGAAGAAGCGAGATCCGTTCAGCAAGTACGGAACGCAGGCGCGGGCCATTCTCGAAGCGCTGTTGGCGAAGTATGCCGACGAAGGCGTGCTCAATCTGGACGACGCCAACGTGCTCAAGCTGGCACCACTCTCGGGGATGGGCACACCGATGCAGCTTATATCCGCGTTCGGCGGCAAGGACGGCTACGACCGCGCCATCCACGAACTGCAATCCGCTCTCTATCAGGACGTCGCGTAACGCATGTCAGTTCGCAATATCGACAAGTCGATTCAAGACATCATGCGCCAGGACAGCGGCGTGGATGGCGACGCGCAGCGCATCAGTCAACTGTGCTGGATGTTCTTCCTCAAGATCATCGACGATCAGGACAAGGAACTCGGGTGCTGGAGGGCGTACAAGTCAGCATCCCAGCCAGTTTCCAGTGGCGCACCTGGGCGGCCAACTGAGGGATCACGGGTGACGAACTGCTGACGTTCGTAAACGCGGAGCTGTTCCCGGCGTTCAAGAACCTCACCGTATCGCCCAAGCCCGGCGATCGCCGGCAGGTGAAATGAAGGGCGTGTTCGAGGACGCCTACAACTACATGAAGTCGGGCCAGTTGATGCGGCAGGTCATCAACAAAATCAACGGCGTCGACTTCAACTCGCTCACCGATCGGCAACACTTTGGTGATATCTACGAGCAGGTGTTGAACGACCTGCAGTCGGCCGGCAACGCGGGCGAATACTACACGCCGCGCGCCGTCACGGCATTCATGGTCGATCGCATCGATCCGCATCCCGGCGAGGTGCTGTTCGATCCGTCGTGTGGCACCGGTGGGTTTCTCACCTGCGCCATTCGCCACATGCGCGAGCAGTACGTGAAGAAGCCGGCCGTACGCCAGCATCGGCACGAATCTGTTGTTCTTCGAGAAGGGCACGCCGACGAGTGACATCTGGTATTGGGAGCATCGCGTGCCAGCGGGGCAGAAGGCCTATTCGATGACCAGGCCCATTCGCGTGGAGCACTTTGCCGACTGCGTGGAGTGGTGGGGCGGGGCCAAGCGCGCTAGTCGTGCCGAGACGCCGCAGAGTTGGAAGGTGACGGCGGAGGAGGTGAAGGCGCGCGGGTACAACCTGGATATCAAGAACCCGCACGTGGTCGCGGATGATCATGGGGATCCGGAGACGCTGCTGGCGGCGCTGAATGCGGCCGAGGCGGAGACAGGCCGACTGCGGGAGCAGCTGAAGGCGATTCTGGCTGAGGCGTTGACGCGATGAGTGTGGCGCGGGTGCTGGAGTATTACGACCGGGTGGCGGATGCGCCGGATGCGGTAGGGAAGCTGCGGCGGTTTGTGCTGGATCTGGCGGTGCGGGGGAAGCTGGTGGAGCAGGATGACGCGGACGAGTCGGCCAACAGCCTCATTTCCCGCATTGCTTCCGAAAGGAAGCGTCGCGTCGGCGCCGACGAGTTGCGTAAGAGCGTGCGACACCCTCGAGGTCCCGGGAGCGATGGCACTTTCAAACTGCCGCGCGGCTGGTCATGGAAGCTCCCTCGCTGAGATCGGGCTGATCAATCCGCGAAATTCTGTCGATGACGGAACATCCGCCTCTTTTGTGCCGATGGCGCAGATTGATGCGGCCTACGGGGGCACCTCCGGCCACGAGGTTCGGCGTTGGAGAAATCAAAGGCGTACACCCACTTCGCGGAGGGCGATGTCGCACTCGCGAAGATCACACCGTGCTTCAAGAACGGAAAGTCAACTGTTTTTCGGAACCTGACCAACGGGATTGGTGCCGGAACGACGGAGCTTCACGTTGTGCGGCCAATCATCGTAGTGCCGGAATACGTACTGGCCTACTTGAAGAGCCCATCGTTTGTCAACGAAGGCATTCCGCGAATGACTGGCACTGCAGGTCAGAAGCGAGTGCCGTCGGACTATTTCGCGAACACGCCGTTGCCACTGCCTCCCCTTGCCGAGCAGCATCGCATCGTCACCCGAAGGTCGAAGAGCTGATGGCCCTGTGCGATCAGCTGGAAGCGGCCCGTGCGGATCGCGAGGCCACGCGGGAGCGATTCACCGTCGCGACCTTCGGTCGCCTTACGGCAACGAACGTCGGCCTAGCGGAGTTTCAGGAGGAGGCACGGTTCGCGCTGAACTCGTTCGCGCCGCTAGCTGCGAACGGCCCGCAGGTTTCTGCGCTTAAGGAAGCAATCGTCGACTTGGCTGTGCAGGGAAGGCTCTTGAGCGGAGGCGCTCAAAGCTGGACTGAAGTAGCACTTTCGGAAGTGCTTGAGCCGCTCGCTGATGGAAGGATTGTGCATCAAGGCTGGAGTCCGCAGTGCGAGGCGGTTCCTTCAGTGGATGACGGCGAGTGGGGCGTACTGAAGACCACCGCGATTCAACTCGGGAGGTATGTTGCTGAAGAGAACAAGCGACTACCATCGAAGTTGAAACCACGGGACCAGTACGAGGTGCGTGCTGGGGATATCCTGAGTACTCGTGCCGGTCCGCGCGCCGGTGCGGGGTTTCGTGCTTAGTGAAATACACGCCCGCGGCTCATCTTCTCGGACAAGGCCTACCGCTTCCGTGTCAATCCATCGCTGATCGATCCAGCGTATATGGAACTAGTCCTCGGCTCGCCGAGCACCAGGCGCGCGATCGACGCAATGAAGACAGGGAGTAGCGAGAGCGGACTAAACCTCACCGAAGTCCGCTTTCGTCGACTTCCCATTCGTTTTCCGTCTCTCAAAAACCAACTTGAGACGATCAGAATTATTGAGTCACTCATGGCGATTTGTGATCAATTTGAGGCGTCGCTGTTAAGTGAGGAGATCCATCGCTCTAGCCTCCTCGACATCTTGCTTGCGGTCGCATTAACGAATCCAGGCCGCCTGCTGCCGCCCGTGCCTTCGTCCCTCAGCGATCGCGTTCCGCTGCAGCCGCATCCGGGGAGTGCGCGAAGCGCACAATCAATAGCGCGGCTGTCAGACTGCAACGCTGGGTAAGGCATCACGCGCAAATCCTCTTCGCTAGGTCTGTGACCGATAACCGCCGATGGATCTGTGATACAGTGGATCTTTCGCGCGCCTTCCAAACCCAATCGTAGCCCAAATGTGTTCAATGCGCGTCGCCACAAACGTGTCGTGAGCTTCACTGAAGCGCGTTAGCACCCCGACGACGATCGGTATCATCACAAACTTTCCATCGTGCCTCTTGTGCCGATGGGTAGCGATAATGGCGCCTCCGCTCATGCCTTGCGCCTTGGCTACACCACCCGGGCCACCGCTCCCTGTTCGCGCTGCCAGCGAGTACGTGAATGCCGCCTGTACGCGCTTGTCGATTTCTAGGGCGACACAAAACCGAATCAGTCGCTAGTTCTACGGACGCCTGCATTGCGTTGCTTGCCACATATGACTGAGCTCCTCGGACCTTCGACCGAGATGTGGGTTGCCCGACCGCAGATACGCAGGACCAGGCGAATCCTGCAATACGGCGCTCGCAAGGCCAAGTGGGATCGAGACTCCTGCTTGCGTGACGTCTTGCGGCGGCTCAAGGTTGCCCAAGCCACGTCTGGATCCGGGAGTCCATCCTCCAACGCCACCAGCCGCGAGAAACGTTTTTCGGCCATCACACGCTTCCGCGCTCATCGATGCCGAGGAACTTTTCCTCAGGTCCGTCCAACACGTGATCCTGCGGTGATCACATACCGCTTGTCGTTGTCAGCGACAACGAACGCCGTGCCCATCGGAGTCACGCGGCCGGAACCTTGCTCAATGCGCATCATTACTCGGAACGCGTCAACGATTGGCAGCATGCCCTCTCGGACTTCCTCGAAACCGCCTTCGTTCTCGGACAGCTCGTGTTGGTTGGATGCCTAACTTACGGATTAGCTGTACACCGAGTCTATCGGTCAAGCGCGCCCGAAAGAACCCGCGGGCCTCCTGGCAGATAACGATTGTACCCGCTCCATATGATAGACTTTCGAGACTGCGGTGGTTCTCTGTAACGCCATTGTGCAAACAGGGCGTGTCCCAGAGAAGTTGATCTTCTTTGTGTGACAAATCAGCTCCCCACGGATTCGTCGGAGATGTCCCATTGCGGCGATCGGCGTTCCTGCAATAACTCGTCGCTTATCGTCCTATGCTAGATGTGTTTGCCGAATCAGACTACGTGTCCGGCAGCGAACTTTGTCACGATGTCGGCATGGATAGGCTTCTTCGAACGTCGCGAAATCGAAGAGCATGAACATGGGTTCCAAGATTCTCATGACGTGATCCGTCAGGTTGCCTCGAAGGCCCGACACCGTATCGAAATTTGCGACTCGGAGCTTCCTGCCGCAGTTGTGCGAGGCATCACGTGGCGTCGGCCAGCGCTTGTCAGGGTGCGCCCGGCCAGCCCGTGATGTGCGATGCCAATTGTTACGCGACTCTCCGGCGGAACGCCCAAGTGATCGTAGAGGCCGCACAGAAAAAGAAGGGCTTCGGTGACTCGCACGATTCGAGTATCGAAGAAGACCGCTTTCTCGGTGCGTTCGTCTTCGAAGAGGCTCTGAATCAGGAAGAAATCGCCGTTGGTGCGAGCCGACCAGTAGTCATAGGTGGGCGTGCCGCTCAAGGACTTCTCAGGAATCGCAACCTCTGCAACGATGCCGTCGGATGTCGGGCGTGGTCGATACTCATCTCGACTTTCAAGCAGGATGCCGATAAGGCCAACCGAAGGTCGGATCTCAGCCTTTCTTACGGCGTTCAAGAGCTCCAGTTGGGACTTCGTGACTGGTTCGTGCAGCGCACTGCGAATCTCCATCGCCCTTGCCCGCTCCAGCTTCGACAATCCCGGGCTGGGCGGCGTCAGCCTGGCTACCGAACCATGGGTCCTTCAAGACAGACTCGCCAGTCGGCCGCGCGCCGGCGAAGGCGTTACCACACGATTGGCACTGTGCTGCGGCGTGGCGCCGCCAAACGGGTTTGGGCCAAGTGCTGGCTTCACTGTGCTGGGTATACCGTGATCTCGCGGGCGAGTTCTTGTGACGAACCAGGGAATCTCCATCGGCCGTGAAGTCGATGTACAGCCGTGCGCCGAGAAAAATGAGGCAGCTAGTGGGACGCTGCTGACTGTCGAATCACAGGGATGAATTTCTTGGTATCAATGCGCTCCACCAACTCGCCGGTTACTACAAGCCGTTCGTAGCCAACGCCACCTTGCCCAGAGTCTGCGCGCGATACGTACTGCTCGGTGCAGACAAAGCAGAACACGATCGGCCCGCGCGATCGATCGCTCCATGAAGGCGACGATGTCTTCTCCGGGCGCCAGATCCCCACTGATCGAGGATCGTGTCAATGCCGAGCGCGCGGAGTTCAGTCGCGAGGCGAAGCACCCAGTCCTTGTGATTAGGAGTGTCGTGAGAGTACGAAACGAAGACTATTGGCTCAGGCATATCGTCCGTTGGGTGCGTTACCATCACGAACTGCAAGGAGCGGGGCAGCAGAGCAGAGACGCTCCTGTCCCATCAAGGGTCGGTGGCCGCATCCACGGTGTCACGGGCGCAGCCACCGGAGGAGCTGCCCGGTCATGCTGCGTGCTCTTCGTTCCTGTCGGTCGTACTCGCATCGGGGGCCGCGGCACGCGCAGCCGTTGGCGCGACCTTGAACGCCGGCAGGACAAACGGCGGCCAGCCGGCCCGCACGAGCGTGCTCTGGAGAAATTCGCGGAAGTATGGCCACGTATTCAGCGGGAGATTGACCCGCTCGAACTCGGCGAAGATCGCGTCGGTCATCGGCGTCTTCGAGCCGTAGCGCGCTTCGAGGGAAACGCTTACACGGACGGCTTCCTCCCCACCTTCGACGAAGTAGCCCGTGAACGTGAGTCGGTGGCTGACGCGGATCGCCGAATCGGCGTTCTTGTAGCCGGCGGCTTCAGTCGAACGTCAGGGGCGCACCCTGTCGGTCACCAGGCGTGGTCGGCGCCAACACTTCCGCCGATGTTACCCGGATATCTTCAAGTTCAATTCCGCTGATGAACACGTTGTAGATGTCCGGCGATATCGGAACATGGGCGGATGTTCGTGTGAATCGGCCGTTGGCGCGGACTCGGCCGCGCGAGGCGCCAGTTCGGGTATCATCCGGCGCTGGCGTATGCGGGGTGAATGGCACGATGTTCGGTGAGCCACGGTTCGTTCTCCGGCTTCGCCGGAAGCACCCAGGTCTTCAGGTTGCTCGCCGGTTCCGTCACGCGAACATTGCGCCTGGTGACATCACGCTCAATCGCCGGTTGACCGGCGTGAACCGTCAAGTGAGCGGTCGTATACGTATCAACCGGCACCTGTTTGGATTCCGCGTTTTGGCGCTGCTGCCCTATCGACTCCAACGAAGTGTCCGCGACGGTCGGGGACTCGGCTACATCGTTGATGATGCCGAGTCCTGCGCGTAGCGCGAAAAAGTCGAGAAGGTCGGGGACATGCAAGATCGCTCTGAGCAGATTGTCCATCGCTCTCGATTGCAGCACACGACCCGCTTCCCATCGGGCGACGGTCTTCCTGCCAAGACCGAGAATTCGTTCGAGATAGGCCTGCGTGAGGCCGAGGCGCTTACGAAGCGCCAGGATCTCGTCGGGTTGGAGGAATCCGTACAGCTCCCGGTAGTGTGTCGCGGCCACGCGCTGCGCGGCTTCGGCCTGCGCGAGACTGTACTCCTCAGCGCCACACACGCGGCACTTGTAGAGCGACTCCTGTACCGGGATCTCGACGCCAGAAGTCATGCGAGTCCCGGCACGGTGCACCAGGTCGAAATTGTCGGCGCAGAGATGAGCGGGGTGCTGCGCATCTGCCGTGGCCGCAGTCGCCACATCGGGTCGTTCAGTTCGGTCTTGCATCGTCCCACTCATGAAAGGAGATCACGATCGTGTGATCTGTTGTACCAGGGGTTCGATCTTGATCTTGACCCAGAGAACCCGTTGGTATCGCTCAATTCGGTAAATGTCGGCCCCAGCCGTTCTCGTTCACTTGACAGAACCGCCAGTCGGACTGCTTCAGCGCCAACACCGTCGCCCGAATGGCGCCGGATATATCGAGCAGTGATCGCGGCAGCACTCTTGGCGCATCAGCCTTGAGGGCTTTACCGGTGATATGCATGAACCTGCCGCGCGCGAAGTCGCTGAACCTGCGTGAGGTCATCGGTGCCGGATCGCCATCGTATCGCCGATCTGAGCGGGGCCATGCGTGCAGAGGAAACGGTGGAAGGCCCGCTCAGACTGAGCGCGCCGTCGACACTTGAAGGTGGGCGATGGCGCGGTGCCTACATGGTCTTTCTGTTTGTTGGCGAGTACAATAGTTATCACCATGATACCTGTTGTGCAATTGTGTGCGGAATAAAGGCAAATATCGACAGCAATGGAATTGTTATCATGATAACCAGCATATGTCTCTATTTCTTCTAAAGAAGTCCTGTCAAATGAAAAGGAATTCAATAAAGCTTTCATGTCCATATGGAAGTATGGGAAGAAAAAGGCTATATTCTTTCTATGTGTGAGACGCTTGAGGCCCCTTCGCGATCTCGACCTCAAAAATCTCGAGACTCCCGCCGTCCTCAAGGCGGCCATCTCCGCTAGTCGCCAACTAGCCGAGCTCAAGGTCGCTGCCGCGTCCATTCCCAATCAAGGAATCCTGATCAGCTCCCTTGGCCTTCAGGAGGCCAAAACAGCTCGGCTATCGAGAACATCATCACACACCCGCATAGTGACCTCCTGCTGGGCATCGTCGCCAACGAAGGTCCAACCGGATACGGCGGCCAAGGAGTTCGACTACGCGCGAGCGCTGCGGGTGGGATTTGAGCGAAGGTGCGCGAAACCAGTACGATCACCGCCAACCTTGGCACGGCTGATACGCAGGCCACTCTCGAACACCATCGTGCCGGATTCCGAAAACTCCCCGGTACGGCCCTGCGTGAGCAGTCCACGGGCCGGGTGGTATATACGCCCCCACAGGATCATGACACCATTGTCGACCTGATGCGGGACCTGGAGCACTTTATCAACGGCGAACTGTCATATCCACTTGATCCGCTCGTGCGAATGGCGATTCTCCATCATCAGTTTGAGAGTATCCACCCGTTCTACGATGGCAACGGACGCACGGGGCGCATCCTGAACGTCCTCTTTCTGGTGAAGAGCGGCCTGCTGGACATCCCGGTGCTGTATCTCAGTCGGTTCATCGTGGAAACAAAGTTGGAGTACTACGGACTGCTGCAAAAGGTGCGCGACGACGGCAACTGGGAACCGTGGCTGTTGTATATGCTCGCTGCTATCGAAAAGATCGCTGCCGATACGTTGCAGACTATCGCGCAGATCATGTCGGTGCTGCATCGCTACAAACACCAGTTCGAAATGGCTCCAAGTTCTAGTGGTCAAGGACCTGATCCAACCGGTCGTTCGTGCATCCCCTACACGAAGATCGAGTACATCATGGCCGACATCGGCGTATCACGGCCCACCGCCAAACGATATCTCGATGCGCTCGTTGCCGAGTCGTTGGTGACCAAGCATCGGGTCGGACGGGTGAACTATTTCATCCACGTCGGGCTGGTCAACGTGCTTACATCTGGCCGGGCGGCCGAAGACCACTGCAAAGACGCCCCTCACCCCAGTATCCTCCACTGCCGCCGGAATCCAGTGCCCAAGCCCGCCAAACCAGCCATCCTGCGCTTCCGCGTTGCACTGCGTCACGTCTCCCCACCGGTGTGGCGGCGCATCGAAGTCCCCGCCAGCTACGACTTCTGGGCGTTACACGTCGCCATTCAGGACGCGATGGGCTGGAACGACTCGCATCTGCATGTGTTCCGGATCACCAATCCGCGCACCGGCAACGTCGATGATATCGGCATTCCGGACGACGACGGCTTTATCGGAGATCCCGTCTCGTTGCCAGGTTGGAAGACACCAATCGCGAAATACTTCGCGGAGATAGGCGACAAGGCGCAGTATGAGTACGACTTCGGCGACGGGTGGGAGCACTCCGTCACGCTCGAAGCCAAGGTCGCGCGTGAGCCCGAAGCGATATACCCGCGGTGCGTCGCGGGTCGCCGAGCGTGTCCGCCGGAAGACTGCGGCGCCCACCGGGTTGCGAGGGAAC
Organism: Gemmatimonadaceae bacterium; assembly: GCA_016720905.1. Lineage (NCBI taxonomy): Bacteria > Pseudomonadati > Gemmatimonadota > Gemmatimonadia > Gemmatimonadales > Gemmatimonadaceae > Gemmatimonadaceae bacterium. Next base: position 26,562 of record JADKJT010000015.1, read on the forward strand.
TGCGTCGCGTGATTGCCGATGCGGCGGACCCCGAGCGGCGCCGGCGATGCAATAGCTTAGCGGCTCGATTACGATCCCTGCGCACTTCGACGCCCCGCGACGTTCAGTTCGGGACCCGCAGGTGCGGTGGGAGTTCGCGTTCAGGCCATAAGATATCCGCCGCACTGCCTGTCGCGAATCACATCATCCGAGACATGACCAGCACTTCAATGCCCACCAGGCACGCCAACGCCAGGCTGTGCCAGAACACATACCACAAAATTTCCCCTTCCTGACCTTGCTATCCAGTGGCCACTCTCCAGCCACGACAATTACTCTGCGCACATCGATCATAATGCCCTCACGCCTCCAGAACTGTTGGCGGCGGCGGCGAGCAATGGCGACACCCCAACCTGATTGGCCGATATCTGCCCCGGGTTTCCGAACAACACATTGCTAGGCGTGTCGCTGCCGGTGAGGGGCGACACCGCCAACCAACAACGGCGAGAAGAACGCGGGAACAGCATCCCCGTTTGCGCAAACGCAGGGCCCATGGTGGCGTCCAGTCCGCCGTATCGCAGTGCCAATCCCAGCGCCATCATCGCCGCAATGGTCACCAGAAACACGCGCACAGCAGCCAGCGTCTGCCAGTAAGTGCGCGCAATCGCGCTCACGTTCATGCCGGAGCAGTGCGCCCGATAGCAGGCCGGTGAGCAACGGTGCCGTGCCGATGGCCGACAGCCAGTTGAGTGTGAAGATCGCGTCTTCGGCCTTGGCTACGGCCGCCACCGGGCGGCGTGCGCAGCACCCGCTTGATGCAGATACGGCACGGTGAAGGTCATGATGGACTGCGCATTCCAACCGTACCTTCACGCTGGGGATCCCCGTGAGCGGCAACACCGACAAATGCCCCGGCATCCAGGCGCGCAGCACCTGTCGCGGCGTGTGTTGCGGCACTGCGGACGGTATCAGTGCGCTCGGCACGCGGACGACTCGCCCGGAAACCGCCACGGTGCGTGGTTGCCAGAATCACCAACAGCACCAGCAGTGACACGATGGGTGAGCGACGCCAAGGTCCACCAAAATCGGACCGAAGTGATTGCTGATGAAATACTGGCCATGGCGCCAAAGCTCACGCCGGCCACCAGACACGCCAACCGTACCTCGCTTCACGGAACGCCATCCGGCCATCACCCAGATGAGCCAGAACGGAATGATCATGGCAAAGAGCGGCAGTTGTTTGCCAACCAACGCTGAGGTCATTCCAATGGCAAATGTATCCACGCACCGGCCAGTGCGATAATGTGGGCGTACCTAGCGCACCAAATGCCACCGGAGCCGTGTTGCCGATAGGTGACAATCCGGCCGCGGGCAGC